>JAJRQR010000090.1 GCA_024280145.1 Bacteroidota bacterium | reverse complement strand
TACTCCTGAAAGATTAGAAACACTCGCGTTATTAACATTAAACTCATCTTCTAAATTGGTCTTTCCTTGAACGTTTAAATCGTTGTTTAAATTGGAAACCCCTGTTACGTTTAATACTCCTGAAAGATTAGAAACACTCGCATTATTAACATTAAATTCATCTTCTAAATTGGTCTTTCCTTGAACATTTAAATCGTTGTTTAAATTAGAAACCCCTGTTACATTAAGCATTCCTGATAAATTAGTATCGCTTTGATGGGTTACATTTAAAGTATTATTAACAGATGTTACCCCTTCAATAGATACCTCATCTTTTAAATGTGTTCTTCCGTCTACTGTAAAATTTCCTCCAATAAAACCTTTTCCATCAACAGTAATGCCTCCTCCAACACTTGTATTACCTGCTACTTCTAAATCACTATTAATAAAAGTTGTTCCTTCAATAATCAGGTCGTCATTAAAAGTAGTTTGACCATCTACAACTAAAGTTCCTGTTAAACTTGTTGGACTTGCATTATTAATAGTTAAGGAGTTATTAATATTTGTAATTCCACCAACGGTTAAACTATCTGCTAATCTTGTAGCACCTGCTATATCTAACGACCCTCCTACTGTGGTGTTTTGCAGAACATTTAGTTGATTGTTAATATTTGTTCTTCCTTCAACAATTAATCTGTCATTTAATAAAGTTCCTCCGCCTACTACCAAATCTCCAGATAGATTTGTATTACTTCCATTAGTTACATTTAAAATATTGTTTAGTGTAGTTTCCCCGTTTACATCTAATTCTTCATCTATTCTAGCTTTACCATTAACACTTAAATCCCCATTTAATGTTGTGTTTCCTGTAACGGACAAGCCATTGTTCATATAGGTAGTTCCTTCTATTATAAGGTCGTCATTAAAAGTAGAAACTCCATCAACCTCTAAAGTTCCTGTTAATTTTGATGGACTTTGGTTATTTACATTAAAATTATTATTAAGGTTTGTGTTCCCATCAACATTAAGGTCATTTTCCAGATTAGTTATTCCAGAAATTGAAACATTATTATTAAATAATGATTCCTCTTCAACTTGAAGTGTTCCCATTAAATTAGAAGCTCCTTGAACATCCAGGTTATTATTTAATAATGTTGTTTCTGAAACGGATAAAGTTCCTGTTAATGTTGTTGGACTTGCATTGTTTACATTTAATTCGTTATTTAAATTTGATATTCCTTGAACTGTCAGATCTCCTTCAAGGTTAGTATTTCCTGCAATATTAACCTGATTGTTTAAATCTGCAATACCATCTACAGTAAGGCTTCCTGTAAGATTTGTTGCACTTGCATTAGTTACATTTAATTCATTATTTAAGTTTGAAGCACCTTCAACAAAAAACGAATCTTCCAATGTGGTAACTCCTTGAACACCTAGAGCACCTGTAATCATTGTATCTCCATCAAAAGTTGTGTTTCCTGTTACCGTTAAATCATTATTAACTGTTAATAGTCCTTCAATAATTAGATCGTTATTAAAAGTTGTGATTCCTTCAACTAAAAAATCTCCATTAAAAACCGTATTTCCATCAACATTTAAATTTCCTGTGGCATTAATATTTCTATGAAAAGCATAAGGAGTGAAAGTTAATTTTTGACTTCCGAGTGTTACAAAGTTTGTGCCTCCTTCAAAATCGATATCTACTTCAAGGTTTTTAGGAGTTCCATCCCAGTTAATTTCAGTAAAACTATTCCCGCCGGTTTGATTGCCCTCACCAATAAAAAGGTTTATCATCCCAAAAGAGTCAGTTATCGTATTTTGTGTTTCTTGATATTCTACGCTTCCATTTTCATTGATAATTGTAAAGCTAATACCAATGGTCTTATTTGGTAATATAGTACCTGTTGCATCAACTCCTGGCAATTCTATGGAATCTGGATTTAAAATTACTGCTTGATAACTTATACCGTCTGTTTGTGCAAAAGAGGCAGCTGAAATAAGTAGAATTGCTATTATTGTGTATAAATTTTTCATGATTTATCTATTTAATATTTGTTGATTCTTGTTCTTCCTTTATTGTATTAGGTTGTTTTTTTGGCTTTAGCTTTATGACAAGCCCTATTCCAATATCGCTCGATTTATATTTTAACTTTTCGGTATCACCATTCTCTGTACTTTGTCCGTACTTATATTGTGTAAAAATTGAAAGTGTTTCTGAAATATTATATTCTATAATTGCTCCTCCTCTAAAGAAGAAATTGGCATTATCAAACTCTTCAATTCCTTTTAAGTCGAAAACTTGGTTGTTAAGAGTTTGTGTTCCTTGCAGCAAAAATTCTGAAGAAGTAGTTCCTCTTAGATAAAAAGACATTTTTTCAGTTTTAAAAATTTTTATATCCAAACCTATATTAATTCCCATATAAGAAGTTTCCCATTCATAAAAAAGGTTAAGGTTATTATCACTTCCTATAGCCCCATATTTATTGAAACTAATTCCTCCGATAACATGAAGTACATCTTTTAATACATTTTGACGATAGCCAATTGTTATAAAATTGTTTGTTGTAGGTTGTAAATTATCCAATTCTACTCCTTGAGAGTTTTTAAAATCGAACGAAGTAAAAGAGAACCCTGTTTCAGTAAATATTTCTTGACTTATTGCCTGAAAACTAAAAATAGTGCTCATTAAAATAATAATGTATGTTTTTTTCATAATTGGTTATTTTTTGATTAATCGTGCAGTAAATTTTCTATTTCCTGAACTAAGGTTTAAAAAATAGGTGCCTGTTGCTAAATGTGTCATGTTTATTTTAAAAGAATCGGTAGGATTCTTTGAAGTATTAATCATCAATTTCCCTAAAACATCAAATATTTCTACCTGAATAGGGTTTTTAAGTTCTTCATTAAACTGAATAGTAATAAAAGCATCTACGGGGTTTGGAAATACTACGGCTTGAATATCTGTGTTTGTTTCTGAATAAACTTCCACTTGAATAGGCGGTTGTTGAAATCCTTGACGAATGGCATTTTCTCCATTAATTAATGTACCAATGACACTTTTTTGCCCCACACTTTGGCTAACATAATAGATGTTGTCAGAACTAGAAATTTTGGAAGAAGCACCACTTGATCCCAGTGATGATCTTTGGAGGTTTTGAGCACTTACAGTAACACTCAATAACCCTATAAAAAGGAAATAATAAAATTGCTTCATTTGATTAGAATTAGACTCTATTTTGAGACCTACAACCATTGTAGGAATATTACTCCAAATAGAGAGAATTCCTACTTATGAAACAATAGGGAGTTACCCTGAAATATCTAAGAGGTAACCCTTAGAGGATAGGTGAATTTTGGAAAACCCATTTAAGAAGGCTGTTTTTTTCGGGCTTTAAATTTAGTTTTTTACAAATGTTATATCGATGAGAATCAATAGTTTTTATGGATACAAATAACATTTCTGCAATTTCTTTGGAGGTTTTTTCTTGAGAAATTAGTTTTAGTACGTTGACTTCAGATTTTGTAAAAATTGAAAAATCTATGATGGGTTCTTCAATAAATTGTTCAATTTCTTTACTAAAATATTTTTCTCCTTTTAAAACTGTTTTAATACATTGACTTATTTCTTTAATTGAAAATTCTTTCAACACATAACCATCAATGTTCATTTGATTAATTTCATTAAAAAGACTACGTTCTTTATGAAGGGTTAGAAAAATAATTTTGGTATCTATTTTTGCTTCTAATATTTTTTTGCGACTTCAATACCGTTTAAAAATGGCATTTCAATATCTAAAATGGTGATGGTCGGTTTAATTTCTGAAACTAATTGTAATGCTTCAGCTCCATTGTTTGCCTTGAATAGTTCGACGTTAGGAATTTCTTTTATAATCACAGAAATAATCCCTTCTAATAATAATGGGTGGTCATCTGCTATTACAATTTTTAAGTTTTCAGAAATCATTTGTAGGATGTTATTGTTACGATGGTTCCTTTATTTTCTTCGGTATTAAAACTAATTTTTCCTTTTAAGAAATCTACTCTTTCTTGTAAAGATTTAAGTCCAAAGCTTTTTTGTTTGTTTAAACTTTCGTCTAAATTAAAACCTTTTCCATTGTCTTGAATGGTGATTGTGACTTTATTCCCTTCTTTTTTTGCGACAATTCGGGCCGCTGTCGCATTGGAATGTTTTATAATATTATTGATGCATTCCTGAATTATTCTATACAAATATATTTCTTTTTCCTTTGGAAAAAAGTTATCAATATTATCTATTTCGTCTGAAAAGAAAATAGTAGTTAAATCATTTAGATCTTCTACAATATTTTCGATTGCCTTTGTAAGTCCAAATTTTTCTAATTGCACGGGATGAAGATTTCTTGAGATAGACCTAATATCTTCAATCGTTGAATCTACAATATCTGAAGTTTTTGTAGGATTTAGAGTAAGCGAATTTTTAATTAAAAGTAGTTTTTGTCCAACACCATCATGAAGTTCTTTTGACACTCTTTTACGTTCTTTTTCTTGGGCTTCTAATAATGCCATGGTGTACTTTTTTTGATCATTTTTCTTTCTTCTTTGAGTAAAATAAACAAAAGACAATCCCAATATTAAAACTGATCCTGATAATAAAAACTTAAACCAATCGGTTTTCCAAAAGGGTAATTCAATTACGAAACTATATGTTTTTGGCGTTTCTTGCCAAACTCCAAAACCATTGTCAGCAGTAAACTCAAAAGTGTAACTCCCAGGTGGCAAATAGGAATAAACCACCTCCCGATTATGTATTGGACTTGACCATTCACTATTCCTCAATCCTTTTAAACGGTACTTATATTGAATGTTTTCAGGGTAGGTTAAAGAAACTGCGGTGAGCTTAAATGTTAAGTGATTTTTATTATAGGGCAGTGTAATTTTATTATTATTTAAATACAGACTATCGTTCAGTTTTTCTGAAAACAAAGCAATTTCTTTTAATTTTAAATCTGGCGCAATGGTGCTTTTATTGAATTTTAATGGAGAAAATTCTAATAATCCATTAGATGTTCCTAAATATATAGTGTTGTTAATTTTTGCAATTGCTTTTCCGGGTTCACCTTTAATAAAACCAATGTCTCTTCCATAGGTTTCTACAACTATAGAATCTTTATTTATTAGATAATCAATATTTATTTTAGAAAGAGACGATGATGATCCAACCCATAAGTTATTTTCATCTACCAATAAGGAATTAAAATCGCGAATGGAAGGAAATTTATTTCTTGAATATAATTTATATGTGTAGCTTGTATCAATTAATTTAATATACACTAATTCATCTAAAGTACCTGCAAAAAATTCGGTATCTGAAAGCTCAGAAATTTCTAAAAAAGTATTAATAGTTTCTGGTAATTCAGTAATAGCTTTTACCTTTCCTTTATCATATTCTTTTAAAACATAGGAAGTCGCGATAATCGTTTTATTACCTAAGTTCATTAAATCCCTTGCTTTTAAATCGAAAACTCTAGTGGTTTTAACTTTGTCTTTTTTAATTTCTTGAATGTTAAACTCTCCAGCAAATAAAAGCGTGCTATCCTTTTTTAATACGATGTCATAAAAGGTTTCTTCTGGTATATGATCTTTTAATTTTTCAGCTACTTTTCCATATTTCTTGGTAGTTGTACACCATAATTCATTATTTGCATCAAAAGCAACTGCATGTACATATTCATCATTTAATTTCTGATTAAAAAACTCACCATTAGAAAAACTAACAATTCCTCTTTTTGTGGCTAATACAAGAGTATCTCCTTTACTAATAGCAAAATCGTTCACCTGTTTGTTAGGCAATCCTTCTTTTTCTGAATAGTAAACAAATGCAAAATCTCTAAATTTTGAAAGTCCGTTATTCTGTGAAATAATCCATTTATTTTTTCTGAATCAATCAAAAGTTTATAGGTATAGTCATCTGATAATCCATTGGAAGAATTAATAATTTTAAACGATTCTTTTTTATCATAAATCGCCATTCCGTTTCCATAAAGTCCTAGCCAAAGTTGCCCTTTTTCATCTTCATCAATACTCCCAACTCTATTCCTATGCCTTTTACCTTGTAGTGCATATACTTTTAATTTTTCGTTTTTATAATTAAAAATACTACCATAAGACCCAATCCAAATAGAACCATCAGCATCTTCAAAAAGTGAATAGCAAATATTATTAATGGTAGAATTATGGGCGTTAATCATTTCTATTTTGAAAGGTGAAGGAGTAATTTTAGCAATACCCCTACCTAAAGTTGCTACCCAAATAGTACCATCTTTGGTCTGAATAACATCATTAGGTATAGCATAATCTTTAGGCCCTTTGGTAGTGTAAACTAACTTTATTTCACCATTAATATATTGCATAATTGCTTTAGAACCAAAAATCCAAATAGTACCGTCTGGGGTTTCAAAAAACTGGATTGCTGAAGGATATTCCTCTAATATAGGGTCTGATATTTGATGTACTTTCCCATTTTCGATATAATTAATTCCGTCGCCCCAAAAGCCAACCCAAATTCTATTTTTTGAATCTTCAAAAACTGTTCTTACTATATTACCACTTAGTCCATTTTCTTTATTATAATTAGTGAATTCTGTACCGTTAAAGTTGCTAACTCCAAAATAGGTGGCAAGCCATAATGTTCGGTCTTTTGCTTGAATGATGTCGAATATTTCACTACTCGAAATTCCTTCATCAACGCCATAATTCTTAAAAAAATATTGTTGTGAAAATGCAGAAATAGAAAAACAAAGAAGAAAATAAAGAAGAAGTATTTTGTTTTTCATTAGGGGATAACTTTGGATAAATATATAAAATTTATTACGAATTAATTTCTTTTGAAGGATCCCAAAATAGTTTTTCAAAATTCTGAATCTGATTTTCAATTACCTCAACACCTTCACTTTCCAGTAATTGCTGCATTAAATTGGTGCCTTCAAAATGATGTTTCCCTGTTAATAATCCTTTTCGATTTACTACACGATGTGCAGGAACATCTGGATTTAAATGAGAAGCATTCATTGCCCACCCTACCATTCTGGCGCTTTTTGGGCTTCCTAAATAACTGGCAATTGCTCCGTAAGATGTTACCCTTCCGTAGGGGATTTTTGTTGCTACTTCATATACTTTTTCAAAAAAACCAGTTTCTTTTGGCATTACATAGTTTTAATGATTTTCAATAAAGTAAATACAGAAATAATTGCGGTGACAATTCCTATTAAATAATTCATATTTACATTCATCGATTTTTGATTTTCTTCTTTAGGTCTAAAAAACCAAATGTAGGCTACCATAATTATAAAAGTTCCTATAGAAGAACCTATTCCTGTAGCGACAATACTTAAATGCGAAAAAGAAAACCATTTAAGAGATCTAAATGTAATACTAATATAAACCCAAAATGGAATGGGCAAAAGGTTGATAATGCTTAATAAAAAACCTCTTAAAAACAAGTTTGACTTTGAGATTTTCACTTCTTTAGTAGGCTGTTTCCGAACGTCTTTTGCAATAAAAAAGAAATAAATAGTCATACTAATAAAAACTCCTAAAACTACTTTTTGAAGTATCGCAATTACGTCTGGATTTTTATCTAAAAACCTTGCGAAAAATAAAGCGACTAAGGTTTCAATCAACACTGCAAAAGAAACTCCCGCAGCAAAAAGAAAGGCTCTTTTTTTACCTTCGGTCATGCTTATTTTTGCAGAATACATATTTAATAATCCTGGTAAAAATGTGGCGGTAATAGCGCCAATTATTCCGAAAAATAAATAATAAACAAAAGCCATAAAGGATTATTTAACGTGGTAATATACCAATTTTCAAATTAAGAAAAATGGAATCTCAAATAAGTAATTTTTTTATTAACCGCTAAATACTGACTTTCATAATAGGTTTGAATATCGGTTACTTCCTTGGGAGCATTGGTTGTTCCATACACATCGTGGTGTGCGTATTCTATCTCTAAGCCCATACCTTGTAATAACCCCAAGGTATAACCGTGCATATATTCGCTATCGGTTTTTAAATGTACTACTCCGTCTGGTTTTAGTATTTTCTTGTATTTTTCCAGAAAATCTGGATTGGTCATTCGATGTTTGGTGCGCTTGTATTTTATTTGTGGATCTGGAAAAGTGATCCAGATTTCATCTATTTCGTTTTCATCAAATAAGTAATCAACTAATTCTATTTGAGTTCGCATAAATCCAACGTTGGGTATATTTTCTTCTAAAGCAGTTTTTGCTCCTCTCCAAAAACGAGCTCCTTTTATATCGATTCCTAAAAAGTTTTTATCGGGAAACATTTTTGCAAGATTTACCGAGTACTCCCCTTTTCCGCAACCTAACTCCAACACAATCGGGTTGTCATTTTTAAAGAAATTTTGTTTCCAATTTCCTTTTAAATCTAAAGAATTATTTAAAACATCTTCTCTAGTCGGCTGAATTACATTCGAAAAAGTTTCGTTTTCCTTAAAGCGTTTTAACTTGTTTTTACTTCCCAAAATCGTCTTATTTTATTTTTGCGAAATTAAGTAATTATTATTCAGGGAATATTATCCTACCTTTGTTTTATGGGAAAAGGTAAAACCATTTTAGTCGCTCCACTTAATTGGGGTTTGGGTCACGCAACTCGCTGTATTCCTATTGTTATTGCACTATTAAAAGATGGCTTTAAGGTAATAATCGCTTCAGATGGTACTGCTTTGAAATTACTTCGGAAGGAATTCCCAACATTAGAAACCCTCCAATTGCCTTCTTATAACATCAA
This sequence comes from Bacteroidota bacterium, assembly GCA_024280145.1. Lineage (GTDB taxonomy): Bacteria > Bacteroidota > Bacteroidia > Flavobacteriales > Flavobacteriaceae > Marifrigoribacter. The sequence goes on along the minus strand of JAJRQR010000090.1, from coordinate 44,388 downwards.
ATACCCTAAAAACAGTAGCAAATTAATTTGGAATTTATTGTCAAATGTTCCTTCACTTAAACGAATTGTTGCACGAGAAAAATTAGAAACCCGAAAACTGGTTGTTCAAGGAAGAATAGACGGTATTATCAGTGACAATCGTTTTGGGGTTCGGAATGAAAAAATCCCTTCGGTTTATATCACGCATCAAGTAAATATCATGGCCGGAAGATCCTCATTTATTAGCAAAAAACTACACTATCATATTATCAGGAAATTTGATGTTTGTTGGGTGCCAGATTCAGAAGGATATACAAATTTAAGCGGACGATTGGGGCACCTTAAAACCACTAATCTTAATTTAAAATACACAGGAGTTTTAAGTAGAATGAAAAAGGAAAAACTCCCCATAAAATACGATGTGTTGGTTTTAATTTCGGGACCCGAAACACAACGAACTTTGTTTGAAGAATTAATGCTAAAAGAATTTAAACATAGCAATTATAAAGTAGTTTTAGTTAGAGGAGTTGTTGAAAAAAATCAAAAAATAGTACAACAAGAAAATATTACAATTTATAATTATATGACTACTTCTGAACTTGAAAAAACCATCAATGAAAGCGAATTGATTGTTTCTCGTTCGGGATATACTACGATAATGGATTTGGCTGTTTTAGAAAAAAAAGCATTTTTTATTCCCACTCCAGGGCAATACGAACAAATTTATTTAGCTCAAAGAATGTGTGAATTAAGAATGGCACCTTATTGTAGTCAAAAAGATTTTATTATTGATAAGATAAAAGAAGTGGTTAATTTTTCAGGATTAAAAACAGAAGAAAACACTACTGATTTTTCAGAATTATTCCACCTTTTCAAGAGTAAATGAAAACTCTGAACCTATCCCAAATTGGCTTTCTACATAAATTTTTTCGTTATGCGCTTCTACGATATGTTTTACAATTGAAAGTCCAAGACCGCTTCCGCCCTGTTCTCTAGAGCCACTTTTATCGACTCTATAAAAACGTTCAAACAAACGAGGAATTTTATTTTCTTTAATTCCTTCACCATTATCGGTTACTCGAATTAATATTTTATTCATAATTAAATTCTCGATACTCACTTCAGTGGTTCCTTGGTTTCTTCCGTACTTAATAGAATTTACAATCAGATTAGAAAGTACTTGTTGTATGCGATCTTTATCTGCCAGAACCATAATTTTTTCAGAATAAACTCGGTCGAATGTTAAGGAGATATTTTGTTTGGAAGCTTTAATTTCAAGTAATTCAAAAACATTATTGATGAGTTCTATAATATCAAATTCTTCTTTTTCAAGATTCAAATCACCTACTTCTAATTTGGTAATCATGTCTAAATCTTTTACAATAAAAATAAGACGTTCCAATCCTTTTGAGGCTCTCTTTAAATATTTTTCTCTAACATTTTCATCTTCCAAAGCCCCATCTAAAAGGGTTTCTAAATAGCCTTGTACAGTAAAAAGCGGTGTTTTAAGTTCGTGGGATACATTACCAATAAATTCTCTTCGGTAATTTTCACGAATTTTTAACACTTCAATTTCTAATTTTTTATGACGTGCAAATTGTTCCACTTCTTTGGTAAGTGTTTCCATATTGGTGGTGATTTTTTGCTGCCCTAAAGTGGAAGTGTCCAACAAACTCACATCGTCGTATATTTTTTTAATCCTATTATAAATAAAATTTTCTACCCGATATTGAATAATAAAAAACGAAACTAAAAATGTCACTAATACTTCAATTACAAAATACCAGACATAAAAAATTTGTTGAATATAAAAAAACAAGCCCGTTACCAATGAAAGTAAAACGGTGATTGAAACAGAGGTAATCAATGCAAATTTATAGGTACGTGTAAATATTCTTCCCATTAGACCACAAACTTATATCCAACTCCTTTTACGGTTTGAAAACTTTCATCTCCAATTTTTTCTCGTAATTTCCGAATATGAACATCAATGGTTCTTCCGCCCCCAACCACATCGTTTCCCCCAACATGATTCAGGATATCTTCACGTTTAAAAACTTTTCCGGGCTTAGAAGCTAATAATGCTAATAATTCAAATTCTTTCCGAGGTAAATTAATTACTTTATCATCTTTAATAATTTTATACTCTTCTCTGTTAATGGTTAAATTTCCTAAGGTTAATAATTCGGAAGTACCTTCAGAAGCTTTAAATCTTCTCAACAGCGCTTTTACTTTACTAACCAATAATTTTGGCTTTATTGGTTTGGTAATATAATCGTCTGCTCCCGCTTCAAAACCGGCTACTTGCGAATAATCTTCGCCTCGTGCTGTTAAAAAAGTAATAACTGTTTCAGAAAGGGTTGGAATTTCACGTAATTTTTCGCAAGCTTCCACGCCATCCATAACAGGCATCATTACATCTAAAATTATTAAATGAGGAAGATGTTTTTCTGCTTTTAAAATCGCTTCTTTTCCGTTTTTTGCAGTAAAAACTTGATATCCTTCATTGGAAAGGTTATATCCAACAATCTCCAAAATATCTGGCTCATCATCTACTAATAATATCTTGGTATCTTTTTTTTTCATAAAACATTAATATTTTCAAGCGTTAAAGATACAGTATAATGTTCATCGAAATTCTATCTAACTCAATTGTTAACAATTAGGTAACATTTTATTGGTATTTAAGTTCAAAATAATCTTTCTTATTTTTATATTTGTAGTTAATTAAATTAAAACCAAATTTTATGAAAAAATTACTTTTTTAGCAGCTTTATTAATTAGTGCTGCTTCTTTTGCTCAAATTGCAGGGTTTACAAGCTTTGAAGAGCCAACCGTTGTACCGGGAGTTCAATATACAGATACTGGGGATCCAGCTGTAGCTCATGATTTAACCAATAATGTTGGCGAACCAGAAGTAGATTTCACATCTACTGGTGGTGAAATGGGTTATAATGCACGTTACGAACCGTATGATGTTCCTTCTAACGGTTTAACAGATGGGGACTGGGTTGGAACTACTGATTTTACAGGAGATGTTACTGCATTTACCGATGGAGCTCAAGGTTATGGTATTGGTGATATTGATGGAAACTACATTCTTGAATTTGATACCGTAGATTTAACTGGTTATACTGGTATATCATTAGGTATTGATTACTTTTTAAACGATACTGGTTACGAAGGTGACGGAACTGTAAATGAAGAGGCTTCTGATCGCATGCGTATTTATGTTAAAGATTTAACCAATGCAACTGAAATTGATATTTTAAACACAACTGGTTCTGATATTAACGATCTTGCTATACAAGGTGTTTGGCAAAATGGATCTGTTAGTATTCCTAACGGTGTTACCATTCAATTGGTAGTTGAGGTAAGAACAAATTCTGGATCTGAAGTTTTATATCTTGACCATATTGTTATTGATGGAATTTTAGGATTAGGTGATAACAACCAAAACCAATTTTCTGTTTATCCTAATCCAGCAAATGGTTATGTTAACATTTCTTCTCAAACTGTAGGAGAAAAAAATGTTGCCGTTTATAATGTTTTAGGGAAACAAGTTATCAATACAACTATTAACACTGAAAGATTAGATATTTCTAATTTAAATAACGGTGTTTATATCATGAAAATTTCTCAAAATGGAGTTTCTAGCACTAAGAAATTAGTAGTTAGATAGTCTTATTTTTTAAGTTTATTGAAAGCTTCTGTTAACGCAGAAGCTTTTTTTATTTACTTTTATCTGGTGAAATTAAAAAACAAAATTTTTACAATTTCCTCTTCTAAAGCTTTTCAAACAATTGCTTTAGAAATATTTCATTTTCAATATAAAAATGTAAACGTATATCGTGAATTCTGTGATTTATTAAAAGTAAGCCCTTCTAAAATAACTAAAATTGAAGACATTCCTTTTTTGCCCATTCAATTTTTTAAAAGTCATAAAGTTTTAGCTGAAAAACTTTCATCTGAAACCATTTTTACCAGCAGTGGTACAACCGGAAACATTACCAGTAATCATTATGTTTCAGACTTACAACTTTATAAAAAGAGCTTTACCGAAGGCTTCAATCAGTTTTTCGGAAGCCTAGCAAACATAACGATTCTTGCTTTATTACCTTCTTATTTAGAACGCGAAGGCTCTTCCTTGGTTTATATGGTTGATGATTTAATTAAACAAACCAAAAATCCAAATAGCGGATTTTATTTAAATAATACTTCAGAATTAATTAAGAAGTTAGAATATTTAGAGAAGACCAATCAACAAACAATACTTTTAGGAGTTTCGTATGCGCTGTTAGATTTAATTGAAATGAAGCAATTTCTGTTAAAAAACACCATTATTATGGAAACAGGAGGAATGAAAGGTCGTCGAAAAGAATTGATAAAAGAAGAACTTCACAACATTTTAAAAAAAGGTTTTGGTGTTTCAGAAATTTATAGTGAATACGGAATGACTGAGCTTCTCTCTCAAGCCTACTCCAAAGGAAACGGAATTTTTAGATGCCCTCCCTGGATGAAAATTTTAACTCGTGACACCGAAGATGCCAGAACCATCATCACAAATAAAACGGGAGGAATTAACGTCATAGATCTTGCCAATATTAACTCTTGCTCCTTTATCGCCACACAAGATTTAGGAAAAGTATATACTGATGAAAGTTTCGAAATTATTGGTAGATTTGACGATAGCGATATAAGAGGTTGCAATTTAATGGTTCTATAATGTCAAAATCTAAAAAAGAAAATAGTGGATGCCTTCAGTTTTTTATTCTGAGTATATTATCCGGTTTAGCATTTATAATTATTTATATAACATTTTCTTTTTCTGCAAAAACTGTAATGTTATTTGCAATTGCAGTATCCATCTTGTTTTTAAAATTAGTTTTAGGAAACACCACACTTAAAAGTCTTTTAAAATCTGGTCTTGTTGTTTATGTAATCTCCTATGGTTTTATTTTTATTATAAAAATGCTTTTAGGTGAATTGAGCCCAACTACTGAAGAAAAAATCTCTTTTAACGAGGAAGAAGAAACTACAAAAACCGTTACAATAACCGAAAATGACACAACTGTTTTATACACAAGCCATCGTAGTTGGATAGATAATTATGGAAACAGTTTTAAAGGAGACCTTAGTGTTCGAGAAACAGATTATAACCGATTAAAAAACAACACAGAGCAATTTAACCCCTCCAGTAAAAAGTATTTCTGGGGAAGTCTTTATAATTATTTAGAGCAAAAAGATACACCAAGTTTAGATTTAATAATGGAAACTTTTATTAAAATAAATAAAGAGAAAAAATTAAATCAAATGGAATTTGCAGAAATGGTTGTGACTTGTATTCAGGATATTCCCTACTCTTTTGTACTTCAAGGTGATTGCCCAAATGAAGAAAATTATGACGATAGTAATAGAGCTATTCTAGAAAATTGTCCTGAATGTTGTATTGGAAATATTAAATTTGGAATACAAAACCCTGTTTCGTTTATTAAAAATTTAAAGGGTGATTGCGATACTCGTACCGTAATTGTTTATAGTATTTTAAAATATTTTAACTACGATGTAGCTATTGTAAACAGCGATTTTTACCGTCATTCTATCATTGGAATAAATTTACCAACCAATGGTGACTCAAAAATTTATAAAGGAAAAAAATATGCTCTTTGGGAAACTACAGCAAAATATTATAAAGCAGGAGAATTGCCTGTAAATTTTAATAATGTTGCCCATTGGGACATCGTACTAACCAGTAAATAATCTAATATGAATTCAAAACTTTTTACATTATCACTTATTGAAATTACCTTATCAATTATTATTTCAATTCTAATTATTTTATTTACATATAAGATACTGAAATGGTTGTTTTTTAGAGATCATGATTTACGTGGAAACAATTTAGCATTCACTATTTTTACTTCTGGAATTATTCTTTCCATAGGGATTATATTAAGTGAAATATTACCTTCCATCACCAATATCATAAGGCTTTCAACAATGCAAACAGAATCCGTTGATACCATAAATATTATCAAATATTCAGGAATTTATCTGCTTATAGGTTTTTTAATTTCTGTAATAATAAATGCTTCAGTTTTTATTGTTTTTTCAATCCTCACTCCAGGAGTTCACGAATTTAAAGAAATACAAAACAACAATGTATCGGTTGCGATATTGGTGGTTGCAATCCTTATTAGCATCACTATTATTTCAAAAGATAGTATCGCTCTTTTAATTAGCTCTTTAATTCCTTATCCTGATGTGACTAATTTTTTATAAAACACATTGTAAGTAACTATTAATTAAACGACTCATTATTTAGTAATTTTAGAAAAACATATGAAACCATTTTTTGCCCTAGTTTTTTTGCTATTAATTAACTCCCTTCATTCCCAAGAAAACTATAACCTAAAAAAAGGTTATATAGCTGAAGGGTATGATGTCGTTGCTTATTTTAGTAATGTAGCTTTAAAAGGAAGTGACCAATTTACCACAGAATTTGAAGGAGCTAAATACAAATTTTCAACTGCTGAAAACTTAAAAACGTTCAATGAAAACCCTGAGATGTTTATACCACAGTATGGAGGTTATTGCGCTTATGCTGTTGCTGTAAAGGGAGAGAAGATTGGCATTAATCCTAAGTCATTTCAGATAATAGATAACAAACTATATTTGTTTTATGATAATTGGGGAGTAGATACCTTAGAAAAATGGAATGAAGAAGGAGGAGAAAAATTACAAAAACAAGCAGATACAAACTGGAAAAATATTACGAATTAGAAAAAATTATCTTCAATTTAAGTTGGTTAGTTAGTTTGAAGTTGTCCCCAAATCATATATTTTGATTTGGGGGTTTTTTAAATAAATAAGGCTTCAAAACAATGAGTTAATAAATCTTTGACATCAATCAGATGATGAAACTTCTCAATTCATTGTTTTTATTTGAGGATTTTTTCTTACATTTAAGAATCCTATAAATTTTATTTGACATGAAAAAACTTTTAATCATTATAATATTAGTAACTAGTTTTAATAGTATTGCTCAAGACACTCGCCTTTTTAACAACACATGGTTTTTACATAATTTAATTATTGACGGCAACGATAATATCCCACCTATAAATAATGAAATACCCTTTGTAGCTTTGGATTTTATTGAAGTCAATCCTTCAATTGAAACAGTAGCTTGCACAGAATCTGCTGGTGGCGGCGATGTTATTTTTAACGGAACAACTAATTTTAACATTCCTGTTTTTGTGTATTTAACTGGCGGTTGTTATGGAGATCCTGAAAATGAAATTTTTAACACCTTATATATTGAGGATTATTGGACTAATAACACACCAGGAGATTTTACATATACGATTACCGAAGATGGTTCTAGCATTACATTAATTATAACAAATCAATTAGGTGATACAGCAATTTATGGTAATGAATTGTTATCTTCTGAAAACTTTAATGAAAATACATTCGCAATTTATCCCAATCCGGCAACCACTATTTTAAACATAGAAAATGATGATGTTATTATTACTGATATTTCTATTTACGATATAAGTGGAAGATTGGTTTATTCAGATAAATCTATTACTTCTGAAGTATCAACTATTAATATTCAAAACTTAAATGAAGGAATCTATTTTATTAATATGATGGATGAACAAAACCGAATACTTACAAAAAGGTTTATTAAAAACAACAACTAAAAGATAGCTCCCAATTAATAGTATGAAAGTTTCTTTTGAAAGAGTTTTAATAATAATCGGAATTCTTTTTTGGAGTTATTTTGCGATTAATGCTTATAAAATTTATAGTTTCTCTTCTGAATATTCCGAAGAACAAAGCGATGTAATTATTGTCCTTGGAACCGCTATTGAAAACGGGAAACCTTCCTCAGTTTTCAAAGAGCGTATCAATCACGGCATTTACCTATACAACAAAGGGGTCGCAAAAAAACTTTTGTTTACTGGAGGTTTGGGAAAGGGGCAAAATCAAACGGAAAGCTCCGTAGCTAAAGAGTACGCTATTTCTAAAGGTATTCCAGATTCTGTAATTATTATAGAAGAAAAATCTAAATCTACGTACGGAAATTTCAAGGAAGCGAAACAAATAATGGATTCCTTAAGCTTAAAATCTGCCTTGATAGTTTCCGATCCTTTTCATATGACACGAGCCATGACTTTTGCCAATTATTACAAAATGGATTGCAAACCTTCGCCAACCAAAACATCTGAGTTTAACTCATTTGTTCCAAAAGCAATGTCTTTGTTTTATGAAACCATTTTTTATACAATTGGAGAAATTGCTAAGAAGTTTAATTAAACTACTTTTAAAATAAAGTAACTCTTCTTGCCTCTTTGTAATAACACAAACTGGTTGTTAATTAAATCAGATTTGGAAACCGAATACCCTTCTTTTACCTTTTCTTTGTTTACCGAAATAGCGTTTTCTTTTAAAGCTCTTCTCGCCTCTCCATTCGACTTTAAAAAGCCTGTTTTTTCTGCCATAGCACCTATGATGTCCAATCCGTTTTCTATTTCAGACATGGCAACTTCTGCTTGCGGAACACCTTCAAAAACTGCTAAAAAAGTTTCAGAATCCAAACTTTTTAAATCTTCAGAAGTCGATTTCCCAAACAACATATTCGATGCTTTTATCGCTTTTTCCAACGCATCTTTATCGTGAACGGTTACCGTAACTTCTTCCGCTAAACGCTTTTGTAATAATCGTTGGTGTGGTGCTTCTTTATGTGTTTCAACCAAAGCTTCAATAGTTTCTTTATCTAAAAAAGTAAATATTTTAATATATTTTTCGGCATCTTCATCGCTAGTGTTCATCCAATATTGGTAGAATTTGTAGGGAGAAGTTCTTTCTGCACTTAACCAAATATTTCCTCCTTCACTCTTTCCAAATTTACTTCCATCACTTTTAGTAATTAATGGGCAAGTAAGTGCATAACCTTTCCCTTTTCCTATACGACGTACTAGTTCTGTACCAGTAGTAATGTTTCCCCACTGGTCGCTTCCGCCCATTTCTAAGGTGCAATTATATTCTCTGTATAAATGAAGAAAATCGTAGCCTTGTACCATTTGGTAGGTAAATTCTGTAAAAGACATCCCTTCCCCATCACCTGTTAATCTTGACTTTACCGAATCTTTCGCCATCATATAATTTACGGTAATGTGTTTTCCTATATCACGAATAAATTCCAGAAAACTAAATTCCTTCATCCAATCGTAATTATTCACCATCACTGCTTCATTTGTAGCACTAGAAGTAAAATCTAAAAATTGTGCTAATTGATTTTTTACACATTCTTGGTTATGACGTAAGGTTTTTTCATCTAACAAATTACGTTCGTTAGACTTCCCTGAAGGATCACCAATCATTCCTGTAGCTCCACCCACCAAAGCGATAGGTTTATGACCGCTACGCTGATAATGTGCCAATAACATAATGGGGACTAAATTTCCAATATGCAGTGAATCTGCCGTTGGATCAAAACCCACATAAGCAGCTCGCATTTGCTCCATTAAATGCTGCTCGGTGTCGGGCATTACATCGTGAATCATTCCTCGCCATTGTAACTCTTCGACAAAATTCTTTAGTACCATTTTATTAGTTTTTGGCAAAGATATATTTCTATAATTTAAGATAAAACATTAATGTAAAAAACATTACATTGCTATTATGATATTAGTAACAGGAGGAACTGGATTAGTAGGAGCACATTTATTATATGCCTTAGTAAATGGCGGCGATAAAGTTCGTGCCATACATCGAAAATCTAGTGATTTAGATGCCGTAAAGAATGTCTTTTCTTATTATACCAACGAGCCAGAAAAACTCTTTAATTTAATTGAATGGATGGAAGCAGATATCACCGATGTTCCTTCCTTAACCAATGCTTTTAAAGATGTCGATTATATTTATCACTGTGCTTCCTACATCAGTTTTAATCCAAGACATTTGCCCATTTTAAAAAAGGTAAATGTGGAAGGCACTGCCAATATTGTAAATTTTAGCTTAGCGGAAGGAGTAACAAAACTATGTTACATCAGTTCGATAGCTACTTTAGGAAAATCAAATAAAGGAGCATTAATTAATGAGGAAGTTGAATTTAATCCCGAAGATAAAAACAGTGTGTATTCCATTACCAAACACGAAGCCGAAATGGAAGTTTGGCGAGGTACCCAAGAAGGATTGGATGCGGTAATTGTACATCCTGGTGTTATTATTGGCGAAGGTATTTGGAGTTCTGCAAGTGGTGGTATTTTTAGAACTGTAAATAAAGGAGTAAAATATTATACCACAGGTGGAGTAGGAATTGTAGATGTACAAGATGTTACCAAAGCAATGATTTTATTATTAAAAAGCAATATTAAAAACAAGAATTTTATTCTGGTTGGAGAAAACATTAGCTACCGAGAGTTTTTAACTGAAATCGCTGATGGTTTAGGTAAACAAGCACCTAAAAAATCAATATCAAAAGGAATGATGATGGCATTTGCAAGCGTAGATTGGTTTTCAAACAAGCTATTTAGAACCAAGCGAAAATTATTAAAGGCAACTGTTAGATCATTGTATAACGAATCGTTTTACGATGCTTCAAAAATTGAAAAAGCTATTGATTTTAAATACACTTCTTCTCAAAATTCAATTTTGAGAATAGCTCGAAATTTTCAAAGAGATTACAAACATTAATCATTTTCTGTTGGTATTATTATAGTAGTATTTACCTTCGGGATTTTTTTTGCTTTTTTAGCAATAGAATCTTTCTTTTTTGCAATTGCATAAATACTATCCTTTTCGGTTTGCATTTCCAACATTCGGTCTTGGACTTGACTTAACAAACTTCTATAAGTTTCTAAATCTGAACAATAAAACGCATTGCTTTCTACAAATTGAAGACTATCTATTTCAAATTTAGAATACACTAAAGAGTCAAGTTTTACACCCGTTTTTTTAATCAATTTATTATTTATATTTCGGGCAGCATTAGTAATGTAAACATCGGTTAAGATATCAACCATTTTTTCTTTTGAAATCAAGTTTTCTGGTCGTTCTGGTTTTTTTACATCTTGGCAAGAAGATAAAAATAGCACTAAAGCTAAACTTAAGATATTTACTACAGGCTTTAGTTTATAGTCTTTAGTCTTTAGTCTTACTTCTTTCATCTTTAACTTTCTGCCTTCTATCATTATCCTCTATTAAAAGTTAATCGTTCTCCTTTACTTCTCTTTGGAAATTTGAAATTTTCATAAGTTAAAATTCCATTGACAAACGTATGAGTAATTCTAGATTTAAAGGTAGTTCCTTCAAATGGAGACCACCCACATTTGTATAAAATATTTTCTTTATTTACTGTCCAAGGATTCATTAAATCTACCAATACTAAATCTGCTTTATACCCTTCTTTTATATAACCTCTGTCTTTTATTTGAAATAATATTGCTGGATTATGAGCCGATTTCTCTACAATTTTCTCTAAAGAAATCACTCCTTTATGATACATTTCTAACAAAGCAACCAAAGCGTGTTGTACCAAGGGTCCTCCGGAAGGAGCTTTGGTGTACACATTGTTTTTTTCGTCTAAAGTATGGGGCGCATGGTCTGTAGCAAGAACATCAATTTTATCATTTAACAAAGCTTTCCATAATCCGTCTTTGTCTTTTTGACTCTTTACGGCTGGATTCCATTTAATTTTTGTGCCTTTTGTTTTATAATCTTCTTCAGTAAACCAAAGGTGATGAACACAAACTTCTGCAGTTATTCTCTTTTCTGAAAGCGGAATTTTATTGTTGAATAAATGTGTTTCAATTTCGGTCGACAAATGGAAAACATGCAATCTTGCTCCTGTTTTTTTACCCAATTCAATTGCTTTTGAAGAAGATAAATAACAAGCCTCCGCACTTCTAATTTTTGGATGCATCTCTATAGGAATGTCGTCTCCGTACTCTTCTAAATATTTGGATAAATTATCTTGGATGGTTTTTTCATCTTCACAATGCACCGAAATTAACAAGTCGGTTTTACTGAATATTTCTTCTAAAACATCTGGGTTATCCACCAACATATTTCCGGTTGATGACCCTAAAAACAATTTTAATCCTGCAACTTTATTTGCATCTACTTTTAAAATCTCTTCTAAATTATCGTTGGTTCCGCCAAACATAAAACTATAATTTGCCCAAGAGGTTTCTGAAGCAATAGTGAATTTATCCTCCAGCTTTTCAATAGTAGTTGCCTGCGGAACAGTATTTGGCATTTCGATAAACGAAGTAATTCCACCTGCAACTGCTGCTTTAGATTCGGTTTCGATAGTTGCTTTATGTGTAAGTCCTGGTTCTCTAAAATGCACTTGATCGTCTATTAATCCAGGCAATAAATATTTCCCATTGGCTTCAATTATTTTAGTATCAGAAGATTTCGCACTAATACTTTCTCCAATTTCAATAATTCGGTCGCCTTCAATAAAAACATCTCCTTTTATAATCTTGTTTTCATTTACAATTTGAACATTTTTTATTAAAATTTTATTCATCAAATTTCATATTTAGTAAACATACTTTTAAACTTCATGGAAATTACTCCAAAAATTGCTTCCGAAATAATTCCACCGCTCATTTTTGATTCTCCTTTGGTTCTATCTGTAAAAATAACAGGGATTTCAACGATATTAAATTTATGTAAATGTGCTTTAAATTTCATTTCAATCTGAAATGCATAACCCACAAATTGAATCTTATCAAGATTAATTTTTTCTAAAACTTCTCGTTTATAACACACAAAACCCGCTGTAGTATCACTGATATTCATGCTGGTAATAAACTGTACATATTTTGATGCTAACCAAGAAAGCAATACCCTACTCATTGGCCAATTTACAACATTTACTCCTGTTTTATAGCGAGAACCAATTGATACATCAGCTCCTTCAGATTCACAAACTTCTAGTAATTTTAGTAAATCATTTGGATTATGAGAAAAATCGGCATCCATTTCAAAAATAAATTTATAATCTCTTTGTAAAGCCCATTTAAACCCGTGAATATAAGCGGTTCCTAATCCTAATTTCCCTTTTCTTTTTTCTAAAAACAACTGACCATCAAACTCTTTCATTAAATCCTCAACTTCTCTTGATATCCCGTCAGGTGAGTTATCATCTACCACCAATACATCCATTTTTTTTGAAAGAGAAAACACATGACGAAGAACTTGTTCAATATTTTCAATTTCATTATAAGTAGGAATAACCACTAAGGCATTAGACATATTTTGGTTTTTTACAAATGTACTTTTTTTCGATTTATTCTTTTATAAACAAGAAGGACAATCTAACTTAATTTAAAAGCCAAAGGTCTGAATTCCTTTTTTAATAATATGTGAATGAAATTGTAAATGATTTGATTTTTAATCCATATTTACCCTACCTTTAACCCATTAAAACAAACAAATGCAATACGTTGAAAGGTCAACAGAATCATTGGATTGGATAACACTCATTATCGTGGGATGTATTGTATTACTGGCTTTTACAAAAGTAAGATACGCTAAACGGTTTGAAGATTTTATTCGAATTTTATTTTCCAAAAATTATTTTTTAGCAAAAGGAAAGTTAGAAGAAATTACACATCCTTTTAGTTTATTTCTTTTTGTAATACAGGTTTTATCAATTTCATTATTTATTAATCTTTTTTTTTCTTTAGAAGCAGAAGAAGATTCGATGTTTTTTATCAGAATTCTCTTAGGAGTGTTTATGTTTATAATTATAAAAGCGAGCCTAGAAAAAATTATTGGTAGTATATTTTCTGTTGAAGGTATTATTAACAAATATGTTTATGAAAAGCTCACCTATAGAAATTTTTTAGCAATTATATTATTAATTTCAAACATGGTTTTTTATTTTTCAATAAAACCAAACCTAACAACATTACTTGTTTTTACTGGCTTTATTGTATTGTTTAATGTTACTCTTCTGTTTTTCAGTTACAAAAATTACAGAAGTATTATTAATGGTAATTTCTTCTATTTTTTATTGTATCTTTGCACACTCGAAATTTCGCCCTATTTATTGCTTTACAAAGCTTTGTAAATAAGGCTAATAAATTTAAAAAACTGTCTTGTATGAAAGTGAAAACTATTTTGGTGTCTCAGCCAGAGCCTACGGTGGAAAATTCTCCTTACTTCGATTTGATTGATAGACAAAAAGTTAAAATTGATTTCAGATGTTTTATTCATGTTGAAGGAGTATCAAGTAAAGAAGTTCGTGCTCAAAGAGTAGATTTATCCAAATTTACAGCTGTTATATTAACCAGTAGAAATGCCGTAGATCATTACTTTAGAATTGCTGAAGAAATGCGTTTTAAAGTGCCTGATTCAATGAAATATTTTTGCCAGAGTGAAGCAGTTGCTTACTATTTACAAAAATATGTAGTGTACAGAAAACGTAAGATTTATGTGGGCAAAAGAACTTTTTATGAGCTAACTCCTACTATTAAAAAGTACAAAACAGAAACTTTTTTATTACCATCTTCGGATAAACTAAAACCTGAAGTTCCAAAATTAATGAATGAGTTAGGTGTTTCTTGGAAAGAAGCAACATTTTTTACAACAGTAGTAAGTGACCTTTCTGACTTAAGAGATGTTTATTATGACATTTTAGTGTTCTTTAGTCCTAGTGGAATTAAATCATTGTTTGAAAACTTTCCAAATTTCGAGCAGAATGATACTCGGATTGCAGTTTTTGGAAATACTACTGTAAAAGCTGCTGCCGAACAAGGATTACGTGTTGATATTCAAGCACCAACACCCGAAACTCCTTCAATGACAATGGCTTTGGAAAAATATATTAAAGAAGCAAATAAAAAGAAATAATTTCTGATTATATAAATTAAAAAAGTCCTTACCAAAATTATTTCGGTTAGGGCTTTTTTTGGTTTCAAGTAAATAAAAAAGCGTTTGTTTTAAAATTAAAACAGACGCTTTTTAAATATATTTTTTTAACAATTAACCCGCTATTGGAGCTCCTGCTAAAATTTCTTCATTTGCATTATCTTCGAATTTCTTAAAGTTCTTTTTAAAAGAGGTTGCCAACTCTAATGCTTTTTTATCATAGGCTTCTTTATTGTCCCATGTGCTTCTAGGATTCAATACTTCCGAAGGAACATCTTCACAAGTTTGAGGAATATTAAGTCCGAAAATCACATGTTGTTTGTACTCAACATCATTTAATTTTCCTTCCAAAGCTGCTGTAATCATAGCTCTAGTGTACTTTAATTTCATTCTACTTCCTACTCCATAAGGACCTCCTGTCCAACCTGTGTTTATCAACCATACATTTACATTGGCATCTTTCATTTTCTTGCTTAACATCTCTGCATATTTTGTAGGATGAAGCGGCATAAACGGTGCACCAAAACAAGCTGAAAAACTTGGTAAAGGCTCGTTAATTCCTGCTTCTGTTCCTGCAACTTTTGCTGTGTAACCACTAATAAAATGATACGCAGCTTGCCCAGGTGTTAACTTAGAAATTGGAGGTAAAACTCCAAAAGCATCAGCTGTTAGAAAGAAAATATTTTTAGGGTTTTTTCCAATAGAAGGCACTTGAATATTATCAATATGATAAATAGGGTAACTAACTCTTGTGTTTTGAGTGATAGAAACATCTTCAAAATCTACTTCCCCATTTTCATCCATAATAACATTTTCCAAAATTGCTCCTGGTTTAATGGCTTTATAAATGTCGGGTTCTTTTTCAGCTGAAAGGTCAATTACTTTTGCATAACATCCACCTTCAAAATTAAAAATGGAATTTTCAGATGTCCAACCATGCTCATCGTCTCCAATTAGTTTTCTTTTTGGATCTGCAGAAAGTGTTGTTTTTCCTGTTCCAGATAAACCAAAGAATATTGCAGTTTCTCCATTCTCTCCAACATTAGCCGAACAGTGCATTGGCATCGTGTTCTTGAAAACTGGAAGAATAAAATTTAAAGCTGAAAAAATTCCTTTTTTAATTTCACCGGTATAACCAGTTCCACCAATTAAGGCAATTTTTCTTTCAAAATTTAAAATCGCAAAATTGTGTTGACGTGTTCCATCTTCTTCAGGATTTGCCATAAAACTTGGCGCATTTACGATGATCCATTCAGGATCAAAATTCTCCAACTCCGCTTCCGATGGACGTAAAAACATATTATAAGAAAACATATTCATCCAAGGCTGCTCGTTTATAACGCGGATGTTTAACTTATAATTTTCATCTGCACAAGCAAAGCTGTCTCTTACATACAATTCTCTTTCTGAAAGAAAATTGACTACCTTATTATATAAAGCATCAAATTTTTCTGGTGAAAAAGGGATATTAATATCGCCCCACCAGACTTTATCTTTAGTAACTTCATCTTTTACAATAAAACGATCCTTTGGAGATCTACCCGTAAATTCTCCGGTATCAACAGCAAGTGCACCGCTATTGGCTACTTTACCTAGTCCTTTTGATATTGTTTCGTTGTGTAATTCTTTTGAAGTAAGTTGATAGTTAACTTTCGCATTTTTAATTCCATAACTTTCTAATGAAATCATATTTGCAGTTTGGTTTTTGTTTACCATAACTATTTTTTGTTGTTGTGGATTACAAAATTAATAATTCTATTTATACTGACCATTTATTATTGAAACTTTTGCATTTATTTATTCACAATCACACCATAAGCCAATCGTAACCATCCAATTATTAAAAACAGCCCTCCTATTGGAGTGATAAAACCTATTGATTTTGCATCAAATGAAAACAAACTGTTTAGAGATAATAGGTAGATAGATCCTGAAAAAAAGATAATTCCAATAATAAAAAAACGAGTGACCCATTTTTGCGTGGCTGAAGAAACTGCAGTAGCAAATCCAAGTATTAGCAAAGCAAAAACATGGTACATTTGATAGCGGACGCCCGTTTCAAAAGTTGCTAAAGATTTTACATCAACCAGTTCTTTTAATCCGTGTGCTCCAAAGGCTCCAATTGCTATCGTTATGGCTCCTAAAATGGATGCGGTTGCAACAATTTTTTTATTATAATTCATCATTAAAAAGTTTATTATTTAGTAAATTCGCTGAGTTTTAATTCAAATACAAATCTACGAAAACACAACGAATGAGAAAGATATTAATTATTGGAGCTGGAAGATCTGCAACCTGTTTAATTCGTTATTTATTAGACAATTCTTCTAAAGAGAATCTATTTATTACTATTGGAGATATTTCGATAGAATCTGCTCAAAAATTCACTAAAAACCACCCCAATGCAAAAGGGATTTTATTAGATGTATTTAATAAAGAACAACGCGAAGAAGCAGTAAAAAACTGTGATATGGTAATCTCAATGTTACCAGCGCGTTTTCATATAGAAGTTGCTAAAGACTGTATTACTTTCAGTAAAAATCTGGTAACTGCCTCTTATATTAGTGATGAAATGCAAGCTTTAGATGCTGAAGCAAAAGCAAAAGGATTGGTCTTTATGAACGAGATTGGAGTAGATCCAGGAATCGATCATATGAGTGCCATGAAGGTAATTGATAGCATTCGTGATAAAGGTGGAAAACTATTGTTATTTGAATCGTTTACGGGCGGATTAATTGCTCCTGAAAGCGACGATAATCTTTGGAATTACAAATTTACTTGGAACCCAAGAAATGTAGTTTTAGCTGGACAAGGTGGAGCTGCCGAATTTTTACAAGAAGGAAAATACAAATACATACCTTATAATAGACTTTTTAGACGCACCGAATTTATTAAAATTGAAGGCTACGGAAAGTTTGAAGTGTATGCCAACCGAAACTCTTTAAAATACCACGATGTTTACGGATTTCAAGATATTCTAACTTTATATCGCGGAACTATAAGACGTGTAGGATTTAGTCGTGCTTGGAATGTTTTTGTGCAATTAGGAATGACCGAAGATGGATACACCATTCCAGATTCAGAAAATTTAAGTTATCGTGATTATGTAAATTTATTTTTGCCTTATTCTCCAAACGATTCAGTTAAGCTAAAATTTAGACATAGTTTAAAAATAGATCAAGACGATTTAATCTGGGAGAAATTAGAAGAGCTTGATATCTTCAATAAAACAAAAACATTAGGGATTAAAAATGCTACTCCAGCACAAGCTCTTCAGAAAATATTAATGGACAAATGGACATTAAAAGAAGAAGACAAAGATATGATCGTAATGTATCATAAATTTGGTTATGAATTGGATGGAAAAACCTACCAAATTGACAGCAGTATGGTCACTATTGGCGAAGACCAAACCTATACAGCCATGTCTAAAACCGTTGGACTACCTGTTGCGATTGCTTCTTTAAAAATACTGAATAAAGAAATTACAACACCAGGAGTTTTACGACCAATTGCTAGAGAAGTGTACGAACCTATTTTAAAAGAATTGGAAACTTACGGAGTTTATTTTACGGAAGAAAAGAAAACATATTTAGGGTATAACCCTGATAATTTAGGGTAACCCAAACTAATAGCCTCTATCAAAATTAAACTATGATAGAGGCTATTATTATGAGATTCCTTCCTTTGCAGAAATTTAGCGTCTTCCCATAAACATACTAATAAAATAAAGCAAGGTTGCTAAAGATCCTAAAGCGGCAACCACATAAGTTCTTGCTGCCCATTTCAATGCGTCTTTTGCTCCTGCATGTTCTTCTTGAGTTACCATATTGCTGCTTTCTAACCAAGCCAAAGCTCTATTACTTGCATCAAATTCAACGGGTAAAGTTATAAATGTGAATAAGGTGGTAACTCCAAATAATGCGATTCCTGCTAAAAATAACATATCACCAAAAGCACTTCCTAAGTACATTAAAACCAGTCCAGCCATAATCACAAAATTGGATATTTTACTTGAAAACCCTACTGCTGGCACAATTGCAGATCGTAATGTTAACCAAGAATATGCCTGAGCGTGTTGTACCGCATGACCACATTCGTGAGCTGCAACTGCTGCTGCTGCTGCATTACGTTGTTCATAAACTGCTTCACTTAAATTTACAGTTTTATTTGCTGGATTGTAATGATCTGTTAACTGACCTCTTACCGAAACTACTTTCACATCGTAAATCCCGTTATCGTTGAGCATTTTTTCGGCAATTTCCTTACCGCTCATTCCATTTTTCAACTGAATTTTTGAATATTTTTTAAATTTACTTTTAAGTCTGTTGCTTACGAACATGCTTACTAAAAATATAATTCCGGCTAATAAATAATATCCTCCCATAATAATTCTTTGTGTTTCGACTCCGCTCAATATAAACTTCAGCAGGGATCTTTTTTATTAATACTTAATTGAAATATAAATATAGCAAATATTATGCTAAAAGCAATCCTCGAAGGGTTTTGAATCCTTCGAGGATTGCTTAACGTAATTAAAACATCAAGTTTATTCCTTCGTTCTATGCGACACCTGCTTTTGCAGGTGTTAGCTACCCAACAATATTCACGATTTTTCCAGGAACTACAATCACCTTTTTAGGGGTTCGCCCATCTAAATAATGAATTGTTTTTTCGTGTGTCATTACGGCAGATTCTATTTCATCTTTAGATAAATCTAAAGGTAATTCCATGGTACAACGCATTTTTCCGTTGAATGAAATTGGGTATTTCTTCATGCTTTCCACCAAGAATTTCTCTTCAAATTTCGGAAAAGCTGCAGTCGATATACTTTCTGAATGTTCTAATTTACTCCAAAGCTCTTCCGAAATATGAGGCGCATAAGGTGATAATAACACCAATAAAGGCTCTAACACTTCTCTTGAATTACACTTTTGAGCAGTCAACTCATTTACGGCAATCATAAATGTTGAAACCGAAGTATTAAAACTAAAATTCTCAATATCCTCTTGTACTTTTTTGATGGTTTTATGAAGGGTTTTTAAACTGTCTTTTGAAGCAGCATCTTCTGAAACATTAAATGATTCTTCATTCCCACTATGAAACAATCGCCACATTTTCTTCAAGAAAGAATGCACTCCAGTTATTCCAGCAGTACTCCAAGGTTTTGCTTGTTCTAATGGTCCTAAAAACATTTCGTACATACGCAAGGTATCTGCTCCGTATTGCTCACAAATATCATCTGGATTTACCACATTGTATTTGGATTTCGACATTTTCTCCACTTCACGAGAAACTTTAAATGTTCCGTCTTCTTCTGCAATAAATTCAGCATCCTTATACTCTGGTCGCCAGTTTTTAAAAGCTTCGATGTCTAATTCGTTTGAGGCATTTACCAATGAAACGTCTGCGTGAAAAGGGTCAATATTCATTAAAATTTCAAAGGCATTAATATTATCAACAACATCCTGAGTTTTCTTATTTGCAGAAATGTTATTTACTTGTGAAATAAATAATTTTTTGATTTTTTCTTGATCATTTAAAATAGAATTTGACAATACAATTAACTTACTTGGGAATTTTAATCTTAGAAAACTATTGTCATTTATAGATTTGCAATCAAAATCTCGAAGTCTATGAATAAAAGCACTTTCGCCTAAAATCATTCCTTGGTTAATCAACTTTTTAAAAGGTTCGTCCACACTTAAAAATCCTCTATCGTGCAAGAACTTCACCCAAAAACGAGAATATAATAAATGACCTGTTGCGTGTTCACTACCTCCAATATACAAATCGACATTTTCCCAATAATCCATGGCTTCTTTTGAAGCAAAATCATTATTATTTAAAGCATCCATATATCGAAACATATACCAAGAGCTACCTGCCCAACCTGGCATGGTATTGAGTTCTAAAGGGTAAATTCCATTGTCTTCATAACCTTCAATTTCACTTTTTGAAACCAAATTATTACTAACTATAGTATTCGTATTGGTATCCCATGCCCAAACATCTGCACGACCTAAAGGCGGTTCTCCAGTTTCGGTAGGTAAGTATTTTTCTATTTCAGGTAGACGTATTGGTAAATGTTTTGCATCAATCATCTGAGGCAATCCGTTTTTATAATATACTGGAAAAGGTTCTCCCCAATAACGTTGTCTTGAAAAAACAGCGTCTCGCAAACGGTAATTGATTTCTTTTTCACCTCTATGATTTTTTTCTAAAGCTTCAATTACCTTATCCGAAGCGTCTTTATAAGAATAACCGCTAATAAAATCACTATTGGCAATTATAGTACCTTCTTTATCGGAATGTGCTGCTTCAGAAATATCAATTCCTTCAAAAATATTTTTAATAGGAATATCAAAATGTTTTGCAAAATCGTAATCACGTTGATCCCCACAAGGTACCGCCATAACAGCTCCTGTTCCGTACCCTGCCAACACATAATCGCCAATCCAAATTGGCACCAACTCCTTTGTTAATGGATGTTTTGCATAAGCACCCGTAAATACTCCGGTGATATTTTTTACATCTGCCAAACGTTCTCTTTCGCTCTGTTTTGCAGTTTCAGTAATATAATTTGCAACTTCAATACGTTGCTCAATGGTGGTAATTTTATCAACCAAATCATTTTCTGGAGCTATTGTTAAAAAAGTCACTCCATATATGGTATCTGGACGAGTAGTAAATGTTTTTATAGCGATTCCTTGAAATTCTTCTTTTTCATTTACAACCCTAAATTCTACAGAAGCTCCTACCGATTTTCCAATCCAATTTCGTTGTGTTTCTTTAAGAGATTCTGTCCAATCTAATTTTTCTAAACCTTGTAATAAGCGCTCTGCAAAAACAGAAATTCGCATACTCCATTGGGTCATTTTCTTTCTAATTACTGGGAAACTACCACGTTCTGAAACACCATTTACAATTTCATCATTGGCTAAAACGGTTCCTAATTGCGGACACCAATTCACTTCCGTTTCGGCTAAATAGGTAAGTCTATAATTAAGTAAAACTTTTTGTTTTTTCTCTTCGGAAAAGCTGTTCCACATTTCAGCAGAAAATTCGGGTTGATTGTTTCCGCACTTGGCGTTTAAACCCATATTTCCTTCTTCTTCAAAAATATCGATCAATTCAGAAATTGGAAAAGATTGTTCTAAAGCATTGCAATACCAAGATTCAAATAACTGAATAAAAATCCATTGCGTCCATTTATAATATTCGGGATCTGAAGTGCGGACTTCGCGGCTCCAATCGAACGAAAACCCTATTCTGTCTAGCTGTTCTCGATACCTTGCAATATTTTCCTTGGTAGTCTTTGCAGGATGTTGTCCAGTTTGAATGGCATATTGTTCTGCAGGCAAACCAAAAGAGTCATACCCTTGAGGATGCAATACATTAAAACCCTGATGTCTTTTATAACGCGCATAAATATCACTTGCAATGTATCCCAATGGATGCCCAACGTGAAGCCCCGCTCCTGAAGGATAAGGAAACATATCCAATACATAATATTTGGGTTTTTCGCTGTTGTTTTCTGCTTTGAAAGTTTGATTTTCTGCCCAATATTTTTGCCATTTGGCTTCAATCTCGTTGAAGTGATATTTGCTCATAGTTTTGATTGTTCGAAAGTTAATAGGATTTATAAAAACCCATTAATACATCTCTAAATGTGATAAATAATCGAATTATTTGGCTACAAATTTAAGGGTATTGTACGAAAGACAAAAGTTTATACGTTATAAATCAAATTCCAAAAGTTAAATACCAAAATCCAAAAACTAAGTTTAAAAAAATTGTATTTTTACTTTTCAGAACTAACAAAAATTTATGGCATCTTCATTTGATAAATACCAAAAACGTAGATTGATTTCTTCCTATTTTTCAGTAGTAATTAGCATTTCGTTAGTGTTGTTTTTATTGGGGTTATTGGGTTTATTAGTACTAAATTCTAAAAGAGTTGCCGATTATTTTAAAGAACAAATTTCAGTAACCATATTTCTAAAAAATGACGCTAAAGAAGTAGAAGTTACTCAATTAAAACAAAGTTTGGCTTTGGCGGAATACACGAAAGAAGCTGTTTATATTTCGAAAGAACAAGCCGCAGAAGAACACAGTGAAACAATTGGGGAAAATTTTATAGATTATTTAGGCTACAATCCGCTTCAAAATAGTATTGACGTTCATATGGTTGCCGATTTTGTAACCCCTGAATTGATTGACGAAATTACCACCGAAATAAAAAGCAAAGATTTTGTTGATGATGTAGTTTACGACAAACCATTAATCGCAAAACTAACCGAAAATGTTCAAGAAATAAGCTTTTGGATTTTGGTCATTAGTAGTGTTTTTCTATTTATCGCGGTGCTTTTAATAAACAGTTCTATTCGTCTTTCAGTATATGCAAAACGATTTACTATAAAAACAATGCAAATGGTAGGCGCTACCAAAACTTTTATTCGACGTCCTTTTATATGGAGAAGCGTTCGATTGGGGATTTTAGGTTCCGTCCTAGCAATGATAGGAATGGGCGTTGTTTTGTATTATTTAAACCAAACCTTTGAAGAACTAAAACTCATTGAAAGCAGGGCAATGATAGTCGCATTATTTGTATTTATATTTTTAATCGGAATATTTATCACTTGGATTAGCACCTATTTTGCAACCCAACGCTTCTTGAATTTACGAACCGACGAATTGTATTATTAAGATGAAGAAACTATTCCTTTTGCTAAGTATCATCTTTCTTTTAAGTAGTTGTATGATTAATAATCCAACGCCTGAAGAATGTGAAGTTCTAGAAATAATGGTGACAAGTGTCTCTAAAGGAACCTCTAATGATATTGTGATAAAAGATAATGGAACTGATTATTTTTATATAAATCGCGGGCTCGAAAACGGATTAAGTGTGGAAGATTTAACTAATAAATTATTAAATAAAAAAGTTACCTTGCACCTTCCAAAATATTGGATTGGCACTTCTGAACATATAGCGCAGTTAGCTGTGAATGAAGAGGTTAT
The DNA here is from genome assembly GCA_024280145.1 of Bacteroidota bacterium. Lineage (GTDB taxonomy): Bacteria > Bacteroidota > Bacteroidia > Flavobacteriales > Flavobacteriaceae > Marifrigoribacter. The sequence goes on along the minus strand of JAJRQR010000090.1, from coordinate 20,487 downwards.
TTATACTGAATTTGAATAAAGGTTAATAAAAAAGACACCCTCTTTCGTGGGTGATTATTATGGGAGAACAGAAAAGAAAAGAAGTTAAAAAAGGTGAAAATCAGTTTGTTTTTCGTCGGAAAAATTATAAATTTATGGTTATTGGTGTCATTTTTATCGCTTTAGGTTTTATACTTATGGCTGGTGGTGGCAGTGACGATCCCACTATTTTTAATCCTGAAATTTACAGTTGGAGACGCATTCGTTTAGCGCCAACTTTTATCTTAATTGGGTTTGCTATAGAGATGTATGCTATTTTATTAAATCCCACAAGGAATAGTAAATGAGCTATTTTTACGCTATTATTCTTGCAATTATTGAGGGAATAACCGAATACTTACCTGTTTCCTCAACAGGACACATGATTATCGCTTCCTCTTTTATGAAAATTGCTAGCGATGATTTCACCAAACTTTTTACTATTGTCATTCAACTTGGAGCTATTTTGGCTGTGGTTGTATATTACTGGAAGCGATTTTTTCAAAGCATAGATTTTTATTTAAAACTATTGGTTGCTTTTATACCTGCTGTTGTTTTATGTTTGCTTTTTAATGATCTTATCGATTCTCTTTTAGAAAGTCCCGTAACAGTTGCAATAACATTAATTTTAGGAGGAATTATTCTATTAAAAGTAGATGATTGGTTTAAACAAAATGAAGAATTTGATAAAAATAACCCCACCGAACACACACACATAAGTTATGCAACTGCTCTAAAAATTGGATTTTTTCAGTGCCTTGCAATGATTCCCGGAACCTCCCGAAGTGGAGCAACTATTGTTGGTGGTATGGCCCAAAAAATAAATAGAAAAACTGCAGCAGAATTTTCTTTTTTTCTTGCTGTACCCACAATGCTTGGAGCTACCGTTAAAAAAACATACGATTATTATAAAGCAGGATTTGAATTGAACACAGATCAAATAAATTTTTTAATTATTGGAAATGTTATTGCTTTTGTAGTCGCAATTATCGCCATTAAATCTTTTATTGACTATTTGAGCAAAAAAGGATTTAAAATATTTGGCTACTACCGAATTATTTTAGGAATAGCACTTTTGATTATTCATTTTTTCATTTATAAGCTAAGTATCTAAGTTGGATTTAGAAGATTATCTTTCAGGACAGGTTTTACTCATTGACAAACCTCTTAAATGGACTTCCTTTCAAGTAGTGAACAAAATCCGTTGGTTGATAAAACAGCAATTCGGGATAAAAAAAATAAAGGTTGGTCACGCAGGAACATTAGATCCTTTAGCAACAGGATTGTTAATTTTATGTACTGGAAAGTTTACTAAAAAAATTGAAACTTACCAAGCACAAATTAAAGAATACACCGGAACTATCACTCTAGGAGGAACTACACCGAGTTATGATTTAGAATCTGAAATAGATCAAATTTTTGATATTACTGAAATTACTTCGGAAGAAATTAAAGGTGCAACCCAACAATTTATTGGTGAAATACAACAACAACCACCCATTTTTTCAGCTTTAAAAAAAGATGGAAAACGATTATATGAATATGCTCGAGCTGGTGAAGAAGTAGAAATTCCGACTAGAACTATTCATATTTCAGAATTTGAAATCACCAATATTGAAATGCCGAATGTTGAATTTAGAGTGGTTTGTAGCAAAGGGACTTACATTCGTTCTTTGGCTCACGATTTTGGAAAAGCTTTGAATAACGGTGCTCATCTTTCCGCTCTGCGTAGAACTAAGATTGGTGACTTTTCTGTAGCGGATGCTGTTGGTGTTTTGGAGTTTGAGGAGCAGTTTAAAAAATAATCTTAATTTTCGTTCTGTTTTATTTTCGGTATTTTTGAATTATGAATTTTAATTACTCATACAAAGCTTTTCTAATAACTTCCTTGTTGGTGGGAGGCTTGTATTTGATTTTATATTTTTCTATTCTTCCTAAATCTGGAATCAGTAATCAAGAAACAGATTATGAAATTGAATATATAATAGAAGAAATTCCTGAAGAAGATTTAGCTGCCAACACTTCAGAAAAAGTAAAAATTGAAACTCATAACGCTTTTAATGAAGATGAAAATTTCATAAAAGAACTAGAAAACTCTCGATCTGAAAATCCAAAATCTTTAGATGAAAAGCTATCTGAAATTGACAAAGCAATAGATGAATCTTCTAACAAAAAGGAAGGGATTATTCCTAAAGAAACTGCAACTTCCAAAACTAAAAACACAAAAGAAAAAAGAAAATCTGAAGCTGTGTTAAATTCCTCTCAAAACAGAAACACCACCAATAGTTACCGCCTTATCAACCGAAAAGCAACGTATTTTCCAAATCCTGTTTATGTTTGTGATGCTTTCGGAAAAGTGGTTTTACATATTGAAGTAAATGCTTCAGGAAAGGTGGTTTCTGCAAAAAACAATACTAATTCTTCCACAACTTCAAATGTTTGCTTAATTGAAACTGCCATAGAATATGCAAAAAAGGCTCGCTTCAATACAGATGAAAACATGCCTTTACAATTAGGAAGTATTACTTATATTTTTCCTGGTCAGGAGTAATTACTCAATCAAATTCGCCATATCGCCAGCAATACATTTTCCTTTATTTTGGTTGTACCAAACCTGAATTTCTTTTTTAAATTCTAGAGTTAATGTTTTATGTTCAGCTTTAAAATCTTTTGTCATTTGTTGTATTGTTGATGGTGAAGGCCCCCAATCATTTATCACTTCTTGTGTGTTATTATCAAAAATAATTAACTTGGGAATGGACATAGATCCATTGGTTAAAAACTCGTTCATCAATTCTACATTTTCATCACGATGCAATACTTTAAAATCTATATTTTCTGTCATTTCAGTAACTTTATCCATAACAGGCATCGAATGTGCTGCATCGCCACACCAACTTTCCGTAAGTACAATCCATGTTTGGCTCCCTTTAAAGTTTTTAAATTTTTCTGCTATCGAATCATCAATTTTTATGGTTTTATCCAAGCGTTTCATTCTTGAATTATTCAATAAAGTATAATGTGTCAATGATTCGGATTGATAGGGTCCAGAACTGGTTCCGTTTTCCACATGTTTGGCAACTTGAGCTCTAAATTCTTTATAGCTTATTGCTTTATTTATACTTTCCTTTACTAAGGTATTCACTTTGGTATTTGTGTTTTTTATCATTTCCATAGAGCTTAAGACGCTGAATTTACAAAAAACTTACTATCTTAGATTTTTAACTAATACCTTATGACAAAACAACGATGCTCTTGGTGTGGAGATGATCCGTTATATGTAGCTTACCATGATAATGAATGGGGGAAACCTGTTTATAATGACAAAACTTTATTTGAATTTTTACTTTTAGAAACCTTTCAAGCTGGATTAAGTTGGATTACTATTCTTCGGAAAAGGGAAAATTTCAGAAAAGCCTTTGATGATTTTAATTATCAGAAAATCGCGAATTATTCCGATGATAAAATCGCTTCTTTATTACAAGATGCTGGAATTATTCGAAACAAATTAAAGGTGAAATCGGCTGTAACAAACGCTCAATATTTTATTGAAATCCAGAAAGAATTCGGAAGTTTCAGTAAATACATTTGGGGTTTCGTTGATGGAAAATCAATAAAAAATAAGCTAAAAACATTAGCAGAGTGTCCTGCCAATACTCCATTGAGCGATGAAATTAGTAAAGATTTAAAAAAAAGAGGATTTAAGTTTGTGGGCTCTACTGTAATTTACGCCTACATGCAAGCCACTGGAATGGTGAACGATCATCTAACTAGTTGTTTTAGGTATAATGAAGTCTAATTAATTTGTAACCTTAACAGCTAAATACACATTGTTTTCATTATACAAACCAAGAGCTTTCAATGACTGTTTATAACGATACAACAAAGTCTCATCAGTTATTTTATCTTCATTAAAAAGCTTTTCAAACCATTTTTTAGAAGCTTTATAATCACTTTTAAAGTAACAGGCATTTGCTAAATCCAAATAAACTTGTGGAGTTCCGTAGCCTTCTTTTACAACTTGGGTATAAACTTGAATAATATCAATTTCGGATATTGAATTTTCTTTCTTTTGGGTTTGTGAAAAGGAAACAAATGAAAAACAAATGAAAAATAGCAATAATATATTCTTGTACATAAACGGGGATAAAAAGCAGGAAGTAAATATGCTGATTAATACTTATTTAAACAAATATTTTCGATAAAGAGTAGTGTTTTTTATGATACTCTACTTGTTATTTAGATAATTCAGAAACTTCGTTCTTGAAATTTCTTCAGCTCCCAAACTCTCTAAATGAACTGTGTACATTTGACAATCAATAAGTTGATATTCTTTTTGTTTTAACATTTCAATCAAATAATAAAATCCAACCTTTGAAGCATCACTCATCAAACTAAACATACTTTCTCCGCAAAATATTTTTTTGTCGGGTAAATCTATTCCGTATAACCCACCAACTAATTCATCCTCAAACCAAACTTCAACGGACAAAGCATAACCTAAATTATTTAATTTGATATAGGCTTCCACCATTTCTGATGTAATCCAAGTTCCTTGCTGTCCATTTCTGTTTATTTGAGAACAATTTATAATTACCTCGGAAAAACAAGTATTAAATTTCACTTTAAATTTGTTTGATTTAATTGTTTTTCGAAGGCTTTTTGAAACTTTAAAATTTTCAGGAAACAAGACCATTCTAGGATTGGGACTCCACCATAATAAAGGCTGTCCTTTTTCATACCATGGAAAAATCCCCGATCGATAGGCGTTCATTAATCGTTTAACTGAAAGGTCGCCTCCAATGGCTAACAAACCATCATCATCTGCTTCATTGGGATTTGGGAACCAAATAGATTTAGATAAAATCTGCATTTTAATATAATTATAAAAACAATAATCCAAGTAAAAAAATCACTGTTACAATTACCATTAAAAGTAAGGTGTAAGGAAGTATTTCTTTAGCTTTTAATTTAGTAATCCCCAATAAAGGCAAAGCCCAAAATGGCTGTAGCATATTGGTGATTTGGTCACCATACGCCAATGCCATAATCGCTTTTGGTAATGGAACTCCTAATTTTAAAGCAGATTCTACCACAATTGGACCTTGTATTGCCCATTGTCCACCACCACTTGGCACAAAAATATTTACCAAACCTCCACTAAAAAAAGTAAATAAAGGTAATGTTGTAGGTGTTGCTATTGAGACAAAGAAATCAGCGATTTGCACTACCATTCCGCTATCTCGCATAATTCCCATAATACCAAAATATAACGGAAACTGAATTAATATTCCTGTAGCTCCTTTTATAGCTTCTTCAACGGCACTTAAAAAGCTTTTAAAATTTTGATGAAGCAATAATGCCAATCCCAACATAAAAAAGTTTAACATATTGGGAGTGATGACCATTTTTACCAATGAATCTGAATATTGATAAAAAAATGTTCCTATAATTAACAGTCCAAATCCAATTCCTAAGAATTTAGAGTGATCAATTTTTTCGGCTCCCATCAAAGACGTTTCCTCTGTTTCAATACCTTTATAAATTGGAAGATTAACAGGAGTAATCGGTGCTTTTTTACCTAATTTATATAGAAATAATGGTAGTACAACTATTAATATTCCAAATAAAATTAAATTGAATCCACTAAAAACAGTTTCGCTAAAAGGAATTAAATCTGGCAATTGACTTAGTAAACTAGCATCACCTACACCTCCCATTAAACTTGCCAAGTGTCCGCTTTCAGCAACTTTTAAAGGCGCTGAACCACTAATCCCACCGTGCCAAATCATTAAACCCACATAACCTGATGCTCCAACTAAAGGATAGTTAATTTTAAAGCCTCGTAGTTGAGAAGCTTCGGCTACTTTTCGAGCCATTATTGCACCAAAAATTAAACCCAGTCCCCAATTAAAAAAGGAAACGATCATCGTACAAGCACTTACCAATAAGACGGCATTGGAAGTATTACTCACCAAGTTTGTTAGCTTCTCGATAAGTGAATTCATAGGTTTGCTTAAAACTAAAATATGACCTAATACTAAAATCAGCATCATTTGATAAGCAAAAACTAACAATGAATTATTCCAAATACCTTTTTCCCAATAACCTAAAATTGCTAAAATATGAGATTGATCTGTGGGTGCTTCTGTAAATAAAAATGCTAATAATATGGTTAATATTGTTAAAATAACTGCAATCGCAAAAGGCGATGGCATAAATTTTTTAAAAAGGGTTTCAACGATTTTAGTAATATTCATGTTATAAAAATACAAAAAGCCTAAAGATTACATCATAGTAATTTTTAGGCTTTTATAATTATTGTTATTCATCACTTCCGTTTTGAATAGACAATTTATTAAAACGGCAAATCATCAGCATCTTCGGTTTTAACTTCCTTTACTGGCTCAAAAGCATCTTCTGAAGCTACTGGAGGCATTGGTGGCATATCTCCTCCTACTGGAGCTGTTGCTAAATTTTCTATTCTCCAACCTTGTATTGAATTAAAATATTTCACTTCTCCTTGAGGATTTGTCCACTCTCTACCTCGTAAATTAATACTAATTTTTACATCCTGTCCAACTCCAAAGTTGTTTAACAAATCTGTTTTATCTTGTACAAATTCCACCATAATAGATTGTGGATATTGCTCTGTAGTTGTCACTACTACTTCTCTTTTTCTGAAACCGTTACTTCCAAAAGTTTGCGTTTCACCTATTGCTTTAATTTTTCCTTGTACTTCCATCTTATTATTATTTATTGCTATTTTAATTTTCTTTTTTAAATACCCAGCATGATTTCATTTTTTAGAAATCGTACCGAAGGGGTTTTTATTTATTTTTAGTTAAATAATCTTATATAAAGATTATTTTATATTCATCAAATCTATCGCCAACAACAACCTAAAGGCATCAAAAATCACACCTTTTCGCAACATATCTTGCGCTTGTTTTTGAGTGTTTTCTTTATTGGCAGTATTAATATGAGGACATCTTTCAATCCCCATTTTTATAAACTCTCGCACTTCTTCTTCTGAAGGAATTCTTTCGAAATTTCCTAATATTCCCAAATCGTTTCCTGTTAAAATGGTACTGTTTCTAATTGATTCTGGTAATGCATCTACACCTATTCCCATAGTTCTTATTGGTTTTTGTACTTCAAATATTCCTTCTTTTGCCCTGCTGTACCAATTTCCTCCCATTCGAGCTACGGTATCAATTTTTAAGGGATCTATTTTTTCTTCAGAATCTAAAATCGATTCATCTATATGTAATTTTACAACTTCGGCAATGATTAAATTTCCAGCTCCTCCTTCGGTTCCTAAAGCAATAACTTCGTTTACTTTACATTCAAATTGAACAGGAGCTTCTTTAACTCTTGGAGGTCTTATAAGGTCTGAAGCTACTTCCGTAAAACCAGCTTTTACAAATTCGTTAACTCCTTCGGCATATTCCGTGGAAGATAATGACATTTGTTGCACCATATCATGATTTACAATATTAATTACTACCTCTTTGGTTTTTATAGCATTCTCCAAAGTGTGTTTTGTAGTGTTTCCTCGAACTCTTCGAGCAGGAGAAAAAATTAATATTGGTGGATTGGCACTAAAAACATTAAAAAAACTAAACGGTGCTAAATTTACGTTCCCATCTTCATCTACTGTACTTGCCAAAGCAATAGGTCGAGGCGAAATAGCACTTAATAAATAACCGTGAAGTTTTACCGTTGGAATATCTTTTGGGTTTATTGAAATCATAGTTCACAAATATATTGAAACCCTCACGTTTGTAAAAATATGTTTATACAATAATATCAACATATTTCCATTATATTTATCCCGAAGCATCTCAACAAAAATACAATCATTATTATGCTTAAAAATACAGCACTTACACGTTGGTTTTTCTTTATTACCTCACTGGGAATTATTTCATTAATTATGTGGAATACATTTTCGTTTTTTAAACGATTGAAAGAAAACGAACGAACCAAAATGGAGATTTGGGCAACCGCACAAGAAGATTTTAATAAAAGCGAGCAATTAGAATTGAGTTTTAGTCAGACTTCCTTGGAAGTAATTCAAGGCAATACAACAACTCCTATGATATCTTTTAGCCCAAAGGAAGGTACTTATATTCATAGAAATATTCCTGATAATAAAATTGACACACCTAAAAAAAGAGATCGTTTAATTAATCAATTTACGGAAGAATACCAACCCATTGAAGTCACTTATGAAGGAGAGGTTATTCAGATTATTTACTTCGGAAATTCTCCAATTATCAATAAAATTAAATTCTATCCTGCCTTTTTAATTTTAATAATGTTGTTGTTTTTTACGGCTATTTATTTCTTTTTTAAAACTGCTAAAGCAGGAGAGCAAAATAAACTTTGGGCAGGAATGGCAAAGGAAACAGCTCACCAAATCGGAACTCCTTTATCCTCTTTAGTGGGTTGGGCAGAAATATTAAAAACCGAAAATGTAAACCCCGAGTATATTCTTGAAATAGAAAAGGATATTGATCGACTTAGAACTATTACTGAACGGTTTTCAAAAGTTGGTTCTGTTCCCACTATGGAAAGTACTGATGTGGTTGCTGAAACAAAAAGCTCCTACGATTATCTTAAAACTCGTACTTCAAAATTGATAAATTTTTCAATAGATGTTCCTGACACTCCTTTAATTGTACTATTAAATCCTCAATTATTTAGTTGGACAATCGAGAATTTAGTGAAAAACGGGATTGATGCTATGAAAGGAAAAGGAGATATTCATATTAAAATTACTACCAATTTAAAATCGGCGTTTATTCATATTTCAGACAGCGGAAAAGGAATTAATAAAAAGGATATTACTAAAATATTTAGCCCTGGTTTTACAACTAAAAAAAGAGGCTGGGGATTAGGACTCTCATTGGCAAAACGTATAATTGAAGGTTATCACAAAGGTAGAATTCGGGTATTAAAAAGTAATCCAGGAGAAGGAACTACTATGGAGATAGTACTAAAGCTAATAATTGATTAGTAGTTATTCTGAATTTGATTTGCCAAAGAAATAAATTCGTCTTGGCTTAATGACACCTTATGTTGAAATGACATATCCTTCATTTCCTTTATAGGTATTAAATGCACATGAACATGTGGTACTTCCAACCCAATTACTGTCATTGCTACTCGGTTACAAGGAACTGTTTTTTCTATTGCTATGCCTACTTTTCTAGCAAATTGCATTAAACCTAAATAGGTTTCTTTGTCTAAATCTAAAAGTCTATCTACTTCCTTTTTGGGGATACAAAGTGTATGTCCTTTTGTGTTTGGATTAATGTCTAAAAAGGCAAAATAATTATCATCCTCTGCTACTTTATAACAGGGAATTTCTCCATCAATTATTCTTGTAAATATAGAAGCCAATTTTAATCTCTTGATATTTCAAGTACGTCAAATTTCATAGTTCCATTAGGTACGATAACCTCAGCAACATCTCCAACTTCTTTTCCTAATAATCCTTTCCCGATGGGTGAATCTACCGAAATTTTACCTGTAGCCAAATCTGCTTCACTTTGCGCAACTAGCTTATAAGTCATTTCCATACCATTCATTTGATTTTTAATTTTTACTGTAGAATGTATCAATGCTTTTGAAGTATCTAACTGAGATTCATCAATAATTCTAGCAGTAGAAAGTGTCGTTTCTAATTTTGAAATTCGCATTTCTAACATTCCTTGCGCTTCTTTTGCAGCATCGTATTCTGCATTTTCACTTAAATCTCCTTTATCTCTAGCTTCAGCAATTGCTTGTGAAGCTGCTGGACGTTCTATATCTTTTAATTGACTTAATTCGGCTCTTAATTTTTTTAATCCTTCTGCAGTATAATATGATACTTTACTCATAACTCTTCATTTTATAATAATTCATTCTGTTATTTAGGTTGCGATCTATCCAAACAGAAATAAAAAAATCCCATACACGACGGGATTACTTCATACAAATATACTAAAAATAATAATTATTAATCGTATTTTTGAGCTTCAAAAAAATGAAAATGAAAAATATATTATTAGTTTCTATTCTTTTTATTACTCTATTATCTTGTAGCAATAACGATGACAACAACACTAATGTCAATCCATTTCTAGCAGCTCCTTCGGTGAATTTTAGTTTAAGTCTTAACTTACCTGAATATGATCCATTAAAATTTCCTGGAAATAGTGTAATTATATCCAATCAAGGAATAAAAGGAGTAGTAGTTTATAATGTTAATAATGATCTTTATACCGCATTTGAATTAAGTGATCCTAACCATATTCCTAATTCTTGCTCTAAAATGGAAGTGGAAGGAATTCTAGCAAATTGTCAATGTAATGATAATAACAAATATGATATTGTTACTGGAAAATTTACACCAACAAACAACACAAAATACCCGATGTTACAATATCGTGCGATTAGAGAAGGTGATGTAATAAATGTTTTTAATTAAAATTTTATAGTAAATCCCAGCAAAAAATTAATAGTTGCTTGTGGGTAATACCCTGCTCCTTCAACGGTAGTAATCGTATTCGGATTTGTCCAAGTATCCTCATAAGTGTAATAATATCCGTTGGAAACATAACCTACATTAAAAATATTATTTACTAATCCCGTTATTATTATTTCTTTTACAAAAGGAATGTTTTTCAAAGAATAAACCACGTTAAAATCATTGATAAAGTAAGCATCTAATTTTGAAGTTTTACCATCAATATTACCCATATATTGCTCACCTACATATTTGGTTAATAATGCCAACTGAAGGTTTTTTAAAGGTTCGTATTCCAATCTATTTCCTGCAACAATACTTGGTGAAAATGAAATGTTTGTAGTTCCTAAATTTACCAACTCACCATCTTTTGAAGTTACAAAATCTTTGTTTTTATTACTACTGAAATCGATATTTGGGAAAATCCTTAAATTATCTAAAATAAAAATATTTGCATCAATCTCTATACCTAATCGGAAACTTTTACCACTAGTGGTTCGGATGGGAGCTCCAACATCATCAATTGCACCAGTCAATACCAATTGATCATTATAATTCATATAATAGATGTTGGTATTTATCTTCGATTTTTTAGTTGAAAAACGCCAACCCAATTCAAAATCATCTAATTTTTCAGCTTTTGTAACACCGTTTTCAAAATCGCTTCTTCTAGGTTCTCGATTGGCCCTACCGTAGGAAGTATAAAGTTGATTATTAGCATTTATCTTATAAGTTAATCCTACTTTAGGGTTGAAAAAATTAAAATTTTCATCTACTGCTAAAGGCACCTTGTCTGAAGTTAAACCCAAAGTTTTATATCTGATAAATCTTCCCTGAAAATCACCATAAACACTCCATTTGTCATTGTGGTAATAGGTTGTTTTTGAGAAAATAGTGAATTCGTTTTTAGTTCCGTTCCCTTCATAATAACGATCCCTGATTTCTGAATCACTCGCATATTCTGCCCAAATAACTTCCCCATAATGATCGCCATTATAATAACTGTAAAAGGCACCAGCCGTAAAATCAATTTGTTCTTTTTTGTAATTTATATTGGCATTTACTACATAAAAATCATTGTCTAACCATCGACGACGAATTAAATCTGTTTCATTTATAATTTCTCCCCCAATTTTGATAAGTGTAAAATTGTAAAATTCAAAATCTTGGTCTTCTTTATATTGCTCAAAATAGCCTCTTCCGTAAGTATAATTTAATCCTAAATTGGTGGACCAATTATTATTATAACGTTGATTCCAATGCAATTGATAATGATCTTGTGAGTAATTATCAATTTCATTATCGTAAAATTTAATATTTCCCTCATCATCTGTGTACACTCCTGCAGGATTAAAAGTTCGGTCGCTTTCTAAAGTTTCAGCATCAACCCCATACCAAGCTTGATACGTTTTTTCTTTTCCACCGAAAACTAAGGCTTTTATTAAAGTATTATCGTTTACATAAGCCCCTTGTAAAAAGTAAGATTTTAAATCGGAAGTCGCTCTATCAATATAACCATCGGAGGTAATTTTTGATAATCTTCCCGAAATTTCGAAATGCTCATTCAACAATCCAGTGCTAAATTTTACATTGTATTTCTGTGTATTAAAAGACCCAAATGAAGCATTTACATCTCCATAGGCTTCTTTTGAAACAGCATCACTTAAAATATTTAGACTCGCTCCAAAAGCTCCTGACCCATTGGTGGAAGTTCCTACTCCACGCTGTAATTGCAAACTCTCAACCGAAGAAGCAAAATCGGGCATATTCACCCAAAATGTCCCCTGACTTTCTGCATCATTATAAGGAATCCCGTTAATGGTAATATTTACTCTTGAAGCGTCGCTTCCACGAACTCGAATATAAGTATATCCCACGCCAGCACCAGCATCGGTTGTGGTTACAACAGAAGGCAAATAGTTTAATAAAATAGGAATATCTTGCCCTAAATTTCGTTTTAAAATTTCTTCTTTACTCATGTTTGAGTGAGAAATTGGTGCATCTTCTTTAACTCTTATCGACTCAATTAATACTTCATCTAAGGTTTCAACATTGATGCTGTCTACTTTTTTCTCTTGAGCAGATAGGTTTAGAAACAACAGCCCTAAACTTAATGATATTGCAATTTTTTTCATTTGTAAACGTTACAAACAAAAGGGGGAATTGTTTTTTGTTTTTTATTTGGAAAGGATTTCCTTTCGTTTCCTAAACAGCATTACCTGTTCCAGGTTCTATGGGTATAATCTCAGCTTCATTCTGAATAAATATCAGACTTTCAGCACCCCTTTGAGATAATGCAAATATAGTTAATTAATCAATTTTAGGAGGCTTCCTATTTACTTTTTTAAGTGCTTGGTTTTTTTTAGACTTGAGTCTTTTTACAATAGAAGATTTTGATGGTTTTGTCTTTTTTCTAGGCTTTTGTTTTTTTGAATTTTCTTTTAAAAGAACCAAAAGTTTATCTATGACTAAGTCTTTATTCTTATGCTGACTTCTTGTTTCACTTGAAGTTAATTTTAAAAATCCTTCGGCAGAAATTTTCCCAGAAAGCTTTTGAAGTAGTAATTCTTTTTCTTCCTCTGAAAGACCCTTAGAGTTTTGAACATGAAAGCTTACCTCCACTTTTGAAGCTGTTTTATTAACGTGTTGTCCTCCTGGACCGCTACTTCTAACAGCTTTAAATTCCAATTCGTTTAGAATAATTTCAGTATTCATTTTTCAATTTCTCTTTACTATATTAAAAATTTAAGCATTGGGTCGATGTTCCTTTTGCAACAAATCATTAACTGTTTTTACAGGATTAAAAGTTAATAAAGGTACCTCAACAAAAGCCGAATTCCAATATGCCATTGCACCATTCCATAAGCCGGGTAATTCTAAAGCTTTTAATGGTTTTCCATCTTGTGATTTTTCAGAAATAATTCCCGAATTTGGATCTATATAGTTAGTCAAATCAAACTTTTCCCCTTTATAGTCCCGAACTCCACAAACAATATCTACAGGATTAAAATGGGTTGCTTCTTTTATTATAGACTGACATCGTTGATCGGTTGGATTTATTTGAGCCATTTCAACAATTTGAAGACTTGTTACTTCTTCATCATTTGTAACCCAAAATGGACCTCCACCGGGAGCACCTGTATTTTTCACAAGCCCACAAACACGAAGTGGTCTGTTAAGAATTTCAAAAATAAGTTTTGAGTCACTTGGAGATTCTTTTATATTTAATTCATTCCATAAAAAAGATTTTATTTCACTAATTTTTTCGACGGAAACTTCCTCGTTTTTTAATAATTTTAAATAGCTAAAAACTTTTTCTTGTAACCAAAGTAATTTCCCCGCTAGCACCTTTTTATAAAACGCAATTTTCTCTACATATTCTTCTGCGACCACATTGTCAATGTTTTTAATAAAAATAATATCGGCATCAATTTCATTTAAATTCTCTATTAATGCGCCGTGACCAGAAGGTCGAAGAGCTGCATTTTCTTTAGCATCACGAAAAAGAGTATTGTCCCTATTTACAGCAATAGTGTCGGTTTCTTTTTTCTGAAAAGAATAAGAAATATGAAATTCTGTTTTTGTTTTCTTTGAAACCCGTTTTTTTACGGCCTCAAATTCTTCTTTAAAAAATAAAACATGTTTTTTTGAAAATGTAAAATGTAAATAGGCGTTTTTATTTACTGAAGCATAAAAAGCAGATTCATATAAATGTTCTTCAAAAGCTGTAGTCGAATATTTTTTATATCTATGAAACGGTATTAATCCTTTTGGCAAATTGCCGTAATTCAATCCCTTTTCTTCCAACATTGTTTTTACAAATAAATACGCTCTAACCCCTTTTGTACCGTGTTTAAAATCAGGATAATTATCTCTAATTTTTTTTCTTACAGTATTTAAAAAAGCAAAATCTCGAACTGAATTAATAAAAGTAGTAAGCATTTCATGATCACCACTTTTTATATAGGTATTATATTTTAATTCGTCTGGGGTATATTCCTCTAAAAATTCATATAAAAACTTAAACATTCTTGGTGCAGCTCCCGAAGCAGGAACAAAGGTCACTATCTCTTTTTTGTCTTTTTTGTCTTCATAAAAATCGATTAATTTTTGCTGATTTTCGGCTGAAATTTGCTCAATACCATTACCAATTGAAGCAGCAGTTATAATATTTACAAATGGGATTCCCAATGAGAATGCTTCTAGTTGTCTATATACTTTTTCAAGTGTTAATCCGTGTTCTTTAAAGTATTTTATGTCTTCTTTTGTAAGATTCACTTCCGTTTATTTAAAATTTCATCAATATGATTTACCGCTTTTTCTAATCGTTCTTTTTTATCACCTTTTAAAATAATATAAGGCCTGTTATTATTTTGTAAAGCTTTTTCAAATGCGGCAAACATCTCCTCTCTTTCTTCTGGTTTATCCCTTAAATCGTCTGCCTCCCAAGGAGTATCAATATAGGTTAGCAAATACAAATCGTAGGTGTTTTCAACTGCATATTTATCCAATAAAGGATCACACTTACCCGAATAATACTCTTCGGAATATACTTTTGTTTCTAATAAATCAGTGTCACAAATTAAAACAGAATCTGTTTTTTGAGCCGAAGTATTTTCTAACTTCATTTGTCCAATTGCAATAGGAAGCAAATCGGATTGCTCGCAG
Organism: Bacteroidota bacterium; assembly: GCA_024280145.1. Classification (GTDB taxonomy): domain Bacteria; phylum Bacteroidota; class Bacteroidia; order Flavobacteriales; family Flavobacteriaceae; genus Marifrigoribacter. Next base: position 5,282 of record JAJRQR010000090.1, on the reverse strand, counting down.
GTTTTTCGTTCGTTATTCCATTTTTTCTGAAGATATTGGCGAGCGTATTCTGGCACCCAAACTGAATTGTAATGACGAGCTAATTGTTTTGCCAAAGTTGTTTTTCCAGTAGATTCTGGGCCAAACAATACGACTTTTATACAATTTGATTTTTCTTGTTTAAGCTTTTTTTCCATTCGTTATATCCTAAAAATGCTAAGACTAAAAATATAAGGTATTGAATTCCTGTAAAACCATAGCCCTTCACAAAATAAAGCGGAATAGAAACTACATTGGTAATTATCCAAAATATCCAGTTTTCAATTTTTTTATTTGCCATTAACCACATAGCAACAAACGCCGCTGCAGTCGTAAAAGTATCTAAATACGGTGTTGCTTTTCTAAATTCAATTAAATTACCCGAATTTATTTTTTCAAAAGCATATTGAATACTTTCTGAAAAGCCTAAATCGGGCATCACTTTATAATATCGATACACCACAATCACAAAAATTGCCGTGAAGACAAAAATAGCAAAAGCCTTGAGTTTATCTTGATTATTTGTTCGAGTAATTTTTATATGTGTATGCGATTTTTCTGAAATACGAGTCCACATATACCAACCATACAAACTCATTAATGTATAATAAATATTAATAATTAAATCACCATATAATGCCCATTGCGATAATAAATACACGTAAAGACCTGTACTAATTATTCCTGTTGGATAGACTAAAATATTTTCTTTTTTGGCATAAAAAACACTAATAATCCCAAAAACTGCTGCGATTAATTCCAAAGAAATATTTAAGGCAGAAGCGTTTAAATAAGGTTCTAGAAAGAAGTCTAAAATTGTGCTCATTTTATTATTAACTCTTATTTTTTTTAGTAATTAAATCTTATACTTAACTTATTAAGGTCTCGACTGCGCTCGACCAGACATTATTATTTTATTTTCAAAAGCTGTTCCCATCACCACTAAATCGGCTCCTGCTTGATAAGCTTCTTGTTTCTGTTTTTCGGTTTTAATTCCTCCTCCAACTATTAATGGAATATTGATTTCTTTTTTTACTGCTGAAATAATTTCTGGGTGAACAGGAACTTTTGCACCACTTCCAGCTTCTAAATATATAAGATTACTTCCTAATAACTCTCCTGCTACTGAAGTATCAACTATTTCTTGACTGTTTTTTTGAGAAATCGGTTTGGTTTTGCTCACTCTTTCCACTGCAGAAATAGTTCCTCCATCAATTAAAATATATCCGGTTGAGATTACTTCAAGATTACTTTTTCTAAGTTTTGAAACTGCTTTTACTTGTTGCTCTATTAAATATTCTGGATTTCTACCTGAAAATAGCGACAAAAACAACAAGCCATCTGCTTTATTAGTTATTTGAGAAACATCTCCAGGAAATAATAGAATTGGAATCGATGTGTTCTTTTTAATTTCTGAAACAGTAGTTTCCGTTTTACCAATTTCAACAGTACTGCCTCCAACAAAAATATGTGTGGTTTCTTTAGGAATTTGATCTAAATATTCCACCGTTTTAGCAAGTTGAAAAACATCTGGATCAATTAATATGGCAAGTAGCTTTTTACCTTTAGATGTTTCAGAAAGAATGGATTGATAAATTGAATTAGTCATTCTTCTTTCTTTCATTTAACAGTGCATATGCACAAGTAAACCCTTCAAATTCTAAAAACCAAACATCGTATTCTTCTTCCTTATCTTCAAAATTTACATTGGCAGTTGTTTGGTTGTAATACAAACTAAAATCCTCTACATAAATATGATTTAAAAAGGTCAATCCTACTCTATTAAAACTTTTATAAAGAGATTCTTTTGCACACCAAACTATGGTTAGCTTTCGGATAATTACATCTTTATAATTGAGTTTCTGATATTCGTCTATTTCTGTAAATTTATGAGCGATTTTTATAATTTTCTCTCGTTTCTTTTCCACATCAATTCCCACTTCAATATCGCTAATAATAATTGCCGAAAATATAAATGAATGGGTAATCGAAATATGTTTTCCATTGGTAAGATGTGGCTTTCCGTTTTCATCATAATACAAATCATGGTCGGTATAACCTTCCGCAGCCAACAAATGGCGAACACTTAAAAAACCCCTTTGATGCAACTCACTTTTCATTTTATTAACCCTAGCTAAACTTCTATCCGTTAGAGTGATTTCCTTAAATAGCGCGTCGTAAGACTCTTCAATCTTCCAAATGAGCACTTTAGTTGTAGAATTTACTGTTATAGTTTTGTAAAGAGACATTTATTATTAAAGTATAATGTGTATTTTTGCAAACTGAAATTAATGAATCAGATTTCCGTTTTCTCGGAAATGTAAATATAATAACAAGTTTCTCACTTTCGTGGGAATAAAATAAATTTTTATGTCAACAAAAACAACACCTTACATTGCCAATAAAGTTAAAGATATATCTTTAGCTAGCTGGGGAAGAAAAGAAATCGAACTTGCCGAAGCAGAAATGCCAGGTTTAATGTCGCTTCGTGAAGAATACAAAAACGAACAACCTTTAAAAGGAGCTCGTATTGCAGGATGTCTTCATATGACCATCCAAACGGCAGTACTAATTGAAACATTAATCGCTCTTGGAGCTGAAGTTACTTGGAGTTCTTGTAATATATTTTCAACACAAGATCAAGCTGCTGCTGCGATTGCAGATGCAGGAATTGCTGTGTATGCTTGGAAAGGAATGAACGAAGAAGAATTTGATTGGTGTATCGAGCAAACACTTTTCTTTGGTGAAGATCGCAAACCTTTAAATATGATTTTAGATGATGGTGGAGATTTAACCAATATGGTTTTAGATCGTTTTCCTGAATTGGTAGATGGAATTAATGGTTTAAGTGAAGAAACAACTACTGGAGTTCACCGTTTATACGACCGAATGAAAGAAGGAACTTTGCCAATGCCTGCAATTAACGTAAACGATAGTGTTACTAAATCTAAATTTGATAATAAATACGGATGTCGTGAAAGTGCTGTAGATGCTATCAGACGTGCTACCGATGTAATGTTAGCTGGAAAACGCGTTGTTGTTTGTGGTTATGGTGATGTTGGAAAAGGAACTGCTGCTTCATTTAAAGGAGCTGGAAGTATTGTTACTGTTACTGAAATTGATCCAATTTGTGCTTTACAAGCTGCAATGGACGGTTTTGAAGTTAAAAAATTAGAAAATGTAGTTGGAAAAGCAGACATTGTTATTACCACTACTGGAAATAAAGATATTGTTCAAGGACGTCATTTTGAAGCGATGAAAGACAAAACCATCGTTTGTAATATTGGTCATTTTGATAATGAAATTGATGTTGCTTGGTTGAATGACAATCATGAAAAAGTTGAAATCAAACCACAAGTTGATAAATATGTAGTTAACGGAAAAGACATTATATTATTAGCGGAAGGACGTTTGGTAAACTTAGGTTGTGCAACTGGACATCCTAGTTTTGTAATGAGTAATTCATTTACCAATCAAACATTAGCACAAATTGAGCTTTGGACTAATCTTGATAACTACGAAAACAAAGTGTATATGTTACCGAAGCATTTAGATGAAAAGGTAGCTAAATTACATCTTGAAAAAATTGGTATTGAGCTTACAGAACTTCGTGAAGATCAAGCTAAATATATTGGTGTTGAAGTAGCAGGGCCCTATAAGCCTGAGTATTACAGATACTAATTACCCCTACACAAACCCTTTTGAAACTCTGAAAGAGTTTAGGGTTTAATATACAGACCTGCTAGGTTTTCCTCCTTCGCTAAAATAGCTACGGCGGACAAGTTAACCTAGCAGGTCTTTTTAATACAATTATTTCTGTTTTCTGAAAATATAACTCATCCAAATAGGATCATTGAGTTCCGTGATGGCTTTTCTATCAATAAACTCCCAATTGTTTTTATTCATATAATTCAGTAAACCGGAAGTAGATTTTATAGATTCCAGTTCTTTAATCGTAATTACTTTATCAACTAAAGATTGTTGGTCTTCAACTTTAATGCGTTTTATCTTTCCGCTGTTATTTGCTTTTTGAATAACAATGACTTCTAAAAAATCGTATTTGGTAATTTCTTGAGCAGCTATTTCTAGGGTTGAAACTAATAACAAAACTATAACTAGTACGAGTTTGGCTCTATTTTTCATAAAATATAATTTAAAAAATTAAAATTACAATTTAAAAATTCGTTTTAATAAATAAAACAAAAAAACCTTCAACTGTTTCCAGCTGAAGGTTTATAAATATGATAAAATCTAGTTTCTTAAGCCTCGAAAGGTACGATAGAAACGTATGATTTATTATTTCTTTTTTTAGTGAATTTTACAACACCATCCACTTTTGCGTGTAGTGTATGATCTTTTCCACCATATACATTTTCACCTGGAAAATGTGTGTTTCCTCTTTGTCTTATGATAATATTTCCAGCAATAGCAGCTTGTCCACCAAATATCTTAACGCCTAAACGTTTCGATTCTGATTCTCTACCATTCTTCGAACTACCAACTCCTTTTTTATGAGCCATTTTGTATTAGTTTTATGTTGTTAAACTTTGGATGAGACTTCTTACTTCCCTCCGTCTAATTTGTCTTGTAATTCTTTTAACTCGTCCCATTTTCCATTAGCAGCTAAATCTGCTTGTTGAGACCAAGTTCCTGGATCTAAATGAGCCAATCTTGAACTTGCTTCCGCTAAAATTTCTTTCATTTTTGCTGAATCAGCTTTTGCAACTTTAGCAAAAGTATCTAATCCTGCGTTTACAAGTGCTTCAGCAGCTTTTGGTCCAACACCCTCAATCTTTTTAAGATCATCTGCTTTTGCAGATTTCTTTGGTGCTGTTTTTTTTGGAGCAGGTTTTTCAGCTTTAGGAGCAGCAGGTTTTGCTTCTTTCTTAGGAGCAGCTTTTTTAGCTCCAGAGCCTACAATACTTTCAATTACAATTTCTGTAAGTGCTTGTCTGTGACCATTTTTTACTCTGTATCCTTTTCTTCTTTTCTTCTTGAATACAATAACTTTGTCACCTTTAAGGTGCTTAATGACTTTTGCTCCTACTTGAGCTCCATCGATAGCCGGGGCGCCAATAGTAACTTTGTTTCCGTCGCTTAACATAAGAACATTATCGAAAGACACTTTCTTTCCTTCTTCTGTTGACAAACGGTGAACAAAGACTTTTTGATCTTTTGCAACTTTAAATTGCTGCCCTGCTATTTCTACAATTGCGAACATAGCGTTTCGTTTAAATTTTATTAATTAATTATCCCGTGTTTAG
>JAJRQR010000089.1 GCA_024280145.1 Bacteroidota bacterium | reverse complement strand
CCAATTAAATCGGTGGAGGAGGTTTCTTCGTGACAAGAAATAGTAATCAGTTTTTTATTTAATTTATGTGCCATAAATTCAATAAATCGTGATTTTCCTGTACCCGTGGGTCCTTTTAAAAGAAAAGGGATTTTGTTTTTATAGGACTGTTCAAAAACTTCAACTTCCTTTCCAACTTCGTGATAATAAGGTATGTGATTGTCCATAGTAATTAGCGATTAAAATAGACTGCAAGTTACTAAATTGTAGCGTGAAAACGAAATAAAAAGACTAAATAGTCTTTTAATATTTAATTATATTTTTTTACTGTTTTCAATCGCAATACTAATGACTTGTAATTTGTTTTTACTGAATTCTAATTCATTTAAAACAGTGGCTTTTGATGTTTCAAAAGTATCTTTTACCGAAGCAAATAAGTTGTTGTAATAGGAAATCCCTTCCTTTAAATTATTAGAAAAATTTGAAAAATACTTTTCTTGCTTTTTATCTAATTCTCCTTTGGTTTCTTCAAACTTATTTTTAAGATAATCGATGTAAATATTCAATTCCTTTATAAACATATTTGGACGGTCATTTCTGGTCATTACATTTTGCCTTCCGTAGATGTGATTGGTGATTTCCTTTAAACTCATCACCTTAGAATAATACGCCATATTGGGTCCTGGACAAACCGAAACGCCTTCGCCTTCTACTTTGGTATCTAATCCGTAAGCCAAAAGGGCAGAAGTCCCTAAACCTACGCAAGTACAGGTTTTTTCGATGATTTTGTTATAACTGAATTGATATTTTTCTTCAGATAAATCTTGTGTTTTTAACTCCTTAATTTTATTTCTTTGGTAATCTCTGGAAGCGGTGCAAATTCCTTTTTCACTGAATTCTTTATTCAATGCCACAAATCTTTTAGGACAAACACTACCCGGTCTTCCATTGTCAATTTTGCTTTCTTTTTCTAAATCTTTAGTGTTTCCACGAAGGTTATTAAACGGAATTCCAAGTGGAGAAATATCACTTAAATACAGGTCTTTTTCTTTTGCTTCTGCTAATTGTTGAAGGGTTTTTTTGTCAACCGTAGTTGCTTCAGGAACCAATAAAAATGGTGTTCCCCATCCTACAGAATCCACTTGATAATGGTCTAGTAAAAAGTCGTGTTCTTCTTCGGTTCCAACGCCACCTTGAGCGGTAACCTCTATAGACAAAGGGTTTGTTGGAATGATTCTGTTCTGACTTTCTAAAACAGAATTTAAAATTCCTTGAATAGAATCGATTAATTCTGTTCGTTTTTCTTTGAATTCTTCCAATACAGGGCCTAATAAAAATCCGTCGGTTGCAAAAGCGTGACCTCCACAATTAAGTCCAGATTCGATTCTATATTCTGAAACCCATAATCCTTTTTTGGCTAAAAATTTACCCTGAATCATTGCCGAACGATAATCACTCACTTTTAAAATAATCTTCTTGTTGATTTCACCTTTTTCATTGGGGTAAAAATCATCAAACTGCGACATATAAGCGTATAATCTAGGATTCATACCTGCTGAAAGTACTACCGAAGATATTAAATTACTATTTGCAAAACCTCGAAGTGCCGCATGAGCATCATTAAATTCGCCAGCTAGTTTTTCGTTTTCTTTGTAATTATCCTTATCAACTTTGGTCATGATGTTAACATCAATACTTCCCATTGTTAGATTTTTCTTTGCCCAATTCTTAATTTCAGAATAATTAATTCCAGAAGAGGTAAGTTTTAGAAATTCTTTTTTAAGACTTGAATATTCTGGTAAAAAGCTGACATATTTTTTAATCTCATTGCTTTTTTCTTCAGAAACATTTTTTAATGATTCAAATTTTTCAATGGCAATATCATTGATTAAATTCAAATAGGAAGTGATGCGTTTTGCTCTAAAATCTTCTGCTTTATCTGAAATCTCTTTAAAAGGAATTTCAAATTTATCGCTGTACATTTTCCGTAGTTTTTCTAATAGAATGTCATCTACTAATGAGATTACGGAATCCATTCCGTATTGTGCAACTTTTATAGGGGTGTCAATGGTATAGCCTATTCCCATTACTGGGATATGAAATGAATGTGACTTTTTCATAGTTTATTTTTTATAATAAGCCTGAAAAGTACTTCATTAAGAATTAATAAAAGATAATATTGTCTTAATAGTTTAATTTCTTACCATAGGTTAAGTTTTTGATATAAGATGTAAGACCGCTGCGCTGTAAGAATAAAGAACAAAGGCTGATTGTAACTAGATTGAACACTTTGTTATCTGATCAAACTTATAATAATCAAGTAGTCAGGGTTTATCCTCCAATAGAAATCATACTTCTGTTTTTGGAGTGTAAATCAGGGTTTTTTGAAATTAATTTATTTTTTTAAAAGGGCTTGAACTTCCTTTTTTAAAATTGGCAGGTATTTTATAGATATTAACCATATAATGTCCTCGGTGACACTATCATAACTATGTATAATTCTATTTCGAGTATCTACTATTTTTCTTGAATCTGAAATTTGGATACTTGGGTTTTTCTTTAAAATTCGATTTAAAGCTTCTCCAAAAAAATCTCTTTTAACTGGAAGAAAACTGTAAATTTCATCAATTGATCTATCAATATCTTGAAGCCAAGTTTTAATTTCAATCTCCATAAATCTGTTGTTTTGAAGTATTGATATTATCGTTGAAGTATTTATTTTTTAGAGCTTTTTTCTCTAATAAATCTATTTTTCTTTTTAATAAATCTTCTAACTCAAATTTAAAATTGAAGTAATTTTCAGCATAAGATATAGGGTCTGTTGAATTAATATCGACTATCAAATCGACATCACTTATATCTGAAAACTTATTTGTTAGAACGGATCCAAATGCAAATAAATTATTGACCTTGTACTTTTCACAAAGTGCTGTTATTTTATTTTTATAATCATCTAAATACATTTGTTCTAAAGTTTTCTCAAAGATACGAATAATTGAAAATTTAATAAAATCGATTTATTTTACACATAAAATGATGGCTTTTTGACTTCCGAGAGAAATTAAAATCTACCCTCCAATAGAAATCATACTTCTGTTTTTAGAATGTAAATCTGGTTTTTGAAGCTTTTCTAGGGTGTCCATTCCTCCACGAATTTTAAACTTTCCAAGTACTGCTTTTTGTATGACAGGTTCTATGGATTTTCCATCTCTTAGTGTAGTCAAAATATCAGATTCTGTAGCTGAAAATAAACAGTTTTTTAATTTTCCATCGGCAGTTAATCGCAAGCGGTTGCACGAATCACAAAACGGATTGGTTACCGAACTGATAATGGCAAAGCTTCCTTTAAAACCTTTAATTCTGTAATTTTTTGAAGTGTCATTTTCTGCATCCTGAAGGCGTTCTACTTTTTCTTCAGAATAATGATGGTTTACTTTCTCCAT
>JAJRQR010000088.1 GCA_024280145.1 Bacteroidota bacterium | reverse complement strand
GTGAGTGGTGAGTGGTGAGTGGTGAGTGGTGAGTGGTGAATGGTTAGTGGTTATTGGTGAATGGTTATTGGTAAATGGTTAGTGGTGAATGGTGAGTAGTGAATGGTGATTGATATAATTAATGCTATATTGATGAAATATAATTTTTGACTAGAAATTGTTAATGATACTGATTTAACTGGAAAAGATGAAAAAAAATATTTACCGAAGTGTTAGTGCAAATAAAAATAATGTCGAAAGCAAAAAAGCTCAAGTTATAACTCAATAAAACAATAACTTAATCCTAAATCCATGAAAAAACACATTCCAAACATCATCACCTCTTTAAACCTTTTAAGCGGTTGTATTGCTATATTATTTGTTGTAAGTGGCGATTTAGTTGTTGCTTCTTTTTTAGTCTTATTCGGAATGTTTTTAGACTTTTTTGATGGTCTTGCAGCAAGATTATTAAATGTACAAAGTGATGTTGGATTGCAGTTAGATTCCCTTGCCGATATGGTAAGTTTTGGTGTGGTTCCGGGGCTTATGATGTTTCAGTTATTAAATAAAGCGACGATGCCTCATGTTTTAGAAACAGGTTTTGAAGCTTCCGAAACAATTTATGGATTTGAAGCAGGAATGAATTTGCTTCCTTTTATAGGGATGTTAATTATTTTGGCTTCAGCATATCGTTTGGCGAAATTTAATGTAGACACTAGACAAACAACTAGTTTTATTGGACTTCCTACTCCTGCAAATACCTTATTGATTATTAGCTTGCCATTGATATTTCAATTTCAATACACCGAATTAATAGGAAGTATTATTTTTAATCAGTGGTTTTTAATTATCCTTACTCTTGTGAGTTCCTATTTGTTAAATGCAGAAATTCCACTTTTTGCCTTAAAATTTAAAACATGGGATTTTGCATCAAATAAAATTAGATATCTGTTCTTAGGAATAAGCCTCATCGCAATTATAGTCTTGAAGTTTATTGCTATTCCAATAATAATTTTGTTCTATGTTTTGCTTTCTCTTTTTTGGAAAGAACAATGATTTGATACAAAAACTACAAGCCCTTAACTGAAGCCTCCGCACAGCGTTCCCCATCCATTGCAGCAGAGATAATTCCACCAGCATAACCACCGCCTTCACCACAAGGAAAAAGTCCTTCAATTTCAGGATGTTCTAAATTGTCATTTCTCGGAATGGTAACAGGAGAAGAAGTTCGAGATTCCACCCCAACAATATTTGCTTCGGAAGTATAAAAACCCTTCATTTTAATTCCAAATTGTTTGAAACCAGTTCTTAGTTTTCCGCCGATTAATTTTGGAAGTAGGGAATGTAAAGGAGCCGATTTTAATCCTGGTTGATAGGAAGTTGTATTTAAATTGGATGATAATTTTCCTTCCACAAAATCGGTGAGCCTTTGTGCCGGAGCTGTCTGGGTTCTACCGCCCGCGGTCCAAGCTAATTTTTCTAAGGATTTCTGATATTCCAATCCTTTTAAAGCACCAAAACGTTCGTATTTTGGAAGGTCTTTATTCACATCAATCTCTACGACAATCCCAGAATTTGCATACGGATTATTTCTTTTAGAAGGTGACATTCCGTTGACCACTACTTCTTCATTTGCAGTAGCCGCAGGAACTATAAAACCGCCTGGACACATACAAAATGAATAAACACCACGTTCTTTTACCTGATTGACTAAACTATAAGAAGCAGCTGGTAAAATAGGATCTCTTTCAGTTTTACAATGATACTGAATGGAATCGATAATATGTTGCGGATGCTCCACCCGAACGCCCATTGCAAAAGATTTGGCGATTAAAGTCGCTTCCTTTTTATGTAGTAAATAATAGATATCTCTAGCGGAATGTCCTGTTGCTAAAATCACACGTTCTACCGTTAATTCTTCGTCATTTAGCAAACGAATGGCTTTTATTTTATTTGCTTTTATAATAAAATCGGTAACTCGAGTTTCAAATTTTATTTCTCCACCATATTTTAAAATAGTTTCTCGAATATTGGTAACCACTTTTGGTAATTTATTGGTTCCGATATGTGGATGTGCATCTATCAAAATTTGCTCGGTAGCTCCGTGATACACCAAGTTTTCAAAAATTCTACGAACATCACCACGTTTTAAACTTCGGGTATATAATTTTCCATCGGAATACGTTCCAGCACCACCCTCGCCAAAACAATAATTAGAATCTTCGTTTACAAAATGATTTTGATTAATGGCTTTTAAATCTTTCCGTCTGTCTTGCACATTTTTTCCGCGTTCTAAAACAATCGGTTTAAATCCCAACTCAATACAACGCAAGGCAGCATACATTCCCGCAGGACCAAAACCAATGATATGAATTTTTTTAGCCGAAGAAACATCTTTATATGGGAACGTGTAATTTGAAGTTTCAGGCATTTTTTCCCGAATATAAACCGCCACTTTATAATTAAAATAAATACTTGGTTTACGAGCATCAATGGATTTCCGAAGCACTTTAACTCCGTTGATATCATTTAATTCAACACGTAAAACTCGGGCAGCTTTTAATTTTAAAAGATGAGTTTGCCCTTCTTCTTTTAATTTTATGCGTAGTTGAATTTCTTTTACCATGTTGCAAAAATACTTAATTTGATTATAAATCGGGGGTCAGATAATAGAGATCCTATAAATCTTTAATAATAAAATGATGTTATTTTTAAAATAAATGGTTTCTGTATATTTGTTTTAAACCAATTCAAATATGAAATCTATTTTAATTTTCATAACTATAATTTTCTTTGGACAACAATCTTTTTCACAGGAAGGTGTTCCTATTTCAATAAACAAACAATTTTATCTTTATGGAAATACTGCTGTTATAGGAAACAATATTGTAAGCAAACACGAAACGGAACCTTTCAATGATCGTAAAGTGATTAATGATGAAGTAAAAATGAAATATGTTGATATAGATATGGATGAGACTACTTTTTCTTCAAGCCAAGCTACATTAATAATTCCAGAAAACAGTTCAAAAATTGTATATGCAGTTCTATATTGGAGTGCTATTTATAAATATGACAAAGGAGTATTGAGACGTCAAGGAGAAAAAAAAATATATAAAGGAAACGAATCAAATAGAGATACCAACATCAATAAAATAAAATTAAAACTACCCAATAGTTCCTATAAAACAATAACAGGTAAAATAATATACGATGACTTTACTATAAAAGCATTCCCTAATAACACTCCTTATGCTTGTTATGCAGATATCACAAATCTCTTAAACGAAACAAAACAAGTAAATGGCGAATATACCCTTGCTAATATTAGAGCGACCCAAGGTTTTATTTCGGGTGGATGTTCTGGTGGATGGTTGCTTTATGTTGTTTACGAAGCTCCCTCGGATCACCCAATATATGTGACCACTTATAACGGGTTTATTCAAGTAAATAAAAAAAATACTTCAACGATTGTTTTTAAAGATTTTAAGACTCAAGAGGAAGGGTTTGTGAAAACAAATTTAACATTGGCGACATTAGAAGGGGATCATAGATTAAAAACAGATCAATGTTTGGTATTAAATCCTAAAGATAGTATTTACGTGGCTTTAGGGAATTTGTTAAGAAGAGATAAGAATTTTTTAATAGTAAGATTACTATTAATGAAGATGAATTTGAAAACAGAAAACCATATAGTAAAAACACTTTAGGGTTCGATTTGTTACAAATGCAATTACCCAATCCTAACAATGAGTTAATATCAAATAATGTTGATGAAATTACGATGAAGATCAAAACCAAAGGTGATCGGTTTTATTTGTTTTTTTCTGCATTTCAAACAGATATTAGTGATATTAATTACATTCAGAATAGAGAAAATGACTTGGTTAGTGAAATAGTAACTGAGGAAATTGAAATAGAAGAAAAGAATATTAAACAAGAAATAGATACTACAGAACTCACTAAAACGGAAGTTGATGAAGTTAAAGTTGAAGCGAAAGCTAAAACGAAAGTTAAACCGTATTCTAAAGAGGTAAAAAAAGTTTTACAATCCAATTCTATTGCGATTCCAGATGAAGAAAGTGGGTATTATTTAGTAACTAATGTTTTTTCTCAACATAGAAATACAGAAAGCTGGGTCACATTTTTAAAGTCTAAAGGACATTCGCCAAAAGTATTTACCAATCCCAAAAATAATTGGGAGTATGTTTATGTTTCAGATAGTGAAAACATAGATCTTGTTTATAATAGCTATAAAGAAATTTATAAGTTACCCTATTTGAATAATATTTGGATTTTTAAAATAAATCTTCCTTAACATCAAAAAGGCATATAAAACATCTATTTCTATTTATGCAACCCATAAAACATTTGTAGATTTGCAAGCACTTTTAAAAAAAGAAAATACTTAAAAGAAAAATTATGAATTCATACGACGTTACTATAATCGGCTCCGGACCTGGAGGATATGTTGCAGCAATTCGTTGCGCACAATTAGGAATGAAAACGGCTTTGATTGAAAAATACAGTACTCTTGGTGGAACTTGCTTGAATGTTGGGTGTATCCCAAGTAAAGCTTTATTGGATTCTTCACATCATTATGATGATGCGATTCGTCATTTTGAAGGTCACGGAATCGAAATTTCTGGTGATGTAAAAATTTCCTTAGAAAAAATGATTGCTCGTAAAGACAAAGTAGTGGAGCAAACTACTGCGGGAATCGATTTTCTAATGAAGAAAAACAAAATCGATGTATTAAACGGAATCGGAAGTTTTAAAGATGCAACTCATATTTTAGTAACTAACAATGAAGGTGTTTCAGAAGAAATTGAAACCAAAAATGTGATTGTAGCAACAGGTTCAAAACCTTCAACGTTGCCATTTATCAAATTAGATAAAGAGAGAATTATCACTTCAACGGAGGCGTTAAAACTAAAAGAAATTCCGAAGCATTTAGTAGTAATTGGCGGAGGAGTTATCGGATTGGAACTCGGACAAGTTTATAGAAGATTAGGAGCTGATGTTTCTGTAATCGAATATTTAGACCGCATTATTCCAACAATGGATAAGGCCCAAAGTAAAGAGTTGACCAAAGCATTAAAAAAGCAAGGAGTTAAGTTTTATCTTTCACATAAAGTTTCAGGAGTTGCTAGAAAAGGAAAAGAAGTTACTGTTACTGCAACCGATAAAAAAGATAGGGAAGTTACTATAACCGGAGATTATTGTTTGGTTTCCGTAGGTAGAAAACCATTTACTGATGGATTGAATGCTGAAAATGCAGGAATTAAAATTTCTGAAAGAGGACAAATAGAAGTCAACGATCATTTACAAACCAACATTCCAAATATCTATGCCATTGGTGACGTAATAAAAGGAGCAATGTTGGCTCATAAAGCGGAAGAAGAAGGTGTTTTTGTAGCGGAAACCTTAGCTGGACAAAAACCACATATTGATTATAATTTAATTCCGGGTGTGGTGTATACTTGGCCTGAAGTGGCATCGGTAGGAAAAACAGAAGAGCAATTAGAGGAAGCTGGAGCAAAATACAAAATAGGGCAATTTCCAATGAGAGCATTAGGAAGAGCAAGAGCAAGTGGAGACATAGACGGATTTGTAAAAATACTAAGCGATGCAATTACCGATGAGGTTTTAGGAGTACATATGGTAGGAGCAAGAGTAGCCGATTTAATTGCAGAAGCGGTAGTTGCTATGGAGTTTAGAGCAAGTGCTGAAGATATTTCAAGAATGAGTCACGCACATCCAACCTACGCTGAAGCAGTAAAAGAAGCAGCATTAGCAGCGACTGATAATCGAGCTTTGCATAGTTAATAATTGTCATTCAAAGCAAAGTGAAGAATCTTAATAACACAATAAACTAATTTCAATCATACTAAAATCCAAGTCTTGAAAGAATTGGATTTTTTATTTTCAATACCTTTGAACTTTACAAAATAATAAGAACCCTTCAATGCGTGTTGTAAAAAAACATCTTTTATCACTTACCAATAATTTTAAAGAAGCATTACTCCATTGGGCGCAACAATACGAGGAGGTAGTTTGGTTAGACTCCAATAAGCACCAACAAAAACATTCAAAATACAAAGCAATACTTGCTGTAGATGCTTTTACAGCAATTAAAACAGACTATTTTAATGCTTTTGAAAAGCTAGAAGAATACCAACAAAAAACCAACGATTGGTTGTTTGGTTATTTAACCTATGATTTAAAAAATGATGTAGAAAAGTTACAATCCAATAATTACGACGGACTTCATTTTCCAGATTTATATTTCTTTCAACCTAAAAAAATATTTCTATTTTCTGAAAATGAAGTAGAAATACAGTACTTAAACTTTGTGGATGATGAGTTGGATGCCGATTGGCAAGAAATAACTCAACTTAGTAAAAACTTACATTATTTTAATCCAGATCATCTTTGTAAACTAGATCGTCATCACAAGGAGAAACAAGGAAGAGAGCCTATAAAAATCCACCTCCGCACTTCCAAAGATTCTTACTTTACTAAATTAAATAAATTATTAAAACACATCCATCGTGGTGATATTTACGAAGCAAATTTTTGTCAAGAGTTTTATGCAGAAAATTCAGAAATAGATACGGTAAAATCCTTTTTGCATCTAAATGAAATTTCAAATCCACCCTTTGCAACCTATTTAAAATTTGGTAATTTTTATTCTTTATCTGCTTCACCAGAACGTTATTTAAGTAAGACCGAAAACACCATTGTATCTCAGCCAATTAAAGGAACTGCAAAGCGTCATTCCGATAAAAAAGAAGATGAGAAATTAAAGTTTCAACTTGAAAACGATCCCAAAGAACGCAGCGAGAATATTATGATTACCGATTTGGTTCGGAACGACCTTTCTCGTTTCGCAAAAAAAGGAACAGTGAAGGTAGAAGAACTTTGCAAGGTTTATAGCTTTGAGCAAGTCCATCAGATGATTTCTACAATTACTTGTGAAGTAGAGGAAACCATTTCTCCTGTTTCAATTTTAAAAGAAACCTTTCCAATGGGTAGTATGACAGGTGCTCCAAAGATTTCGGCAATGAAAATTATTGAAGAATTGGAAGATGCCAAACGAGGATTGTATAGCGGAGCAGTTGGATACTTTACACCCAATGGAGATTTTGATTTTAATGTCATTACCCGAAGTATTTTATACAATTCCGATGAAAAATATGTGAGTTTTTCAGTGGGAGGAGCTATTACGGCAAAATCAATTCCAGAGAATGAATATGAAGAATGTTTGTTAAAAGCAAAAGCAATGCGGGAGGTTTTGGAAAATTAATTCCTGCAACTAATACAGATTTTAGGGTTACTGAGTGGAGTCGAAGTATCGATTAAAATAGGAATCTTAACAAAATATTACATTTTTAAATAATTCAATTAATTGGGAAAAATTTAAAATATTTCCACAACATATTAACTAAATTTGCAAAAATTATTTTGACCCTTGCGCGAAAAATTAAGCCATCATATTTCAGATAAATTCCCTTTTTTAAAAGAGAAAAAATTGTTTGTCGCTTGCAGTGGAGGAATTGATAGTGTGGTTTTAACAAGATTATTAAAAGACCTAGACTTCAATATTTCGATTGCTCATTGCAATTTTTCCTTAAGAGGAAAAGAGAGTAATGGTGATGAAAAGTTTGTTATAAAATTAGCAGATAAATTATCAATTCCAGTTTTCACCAAAACATTTTAAACAAAAAAATACGCTTTAGAAAATAAAATTTCTACACAGATGGCTGCTCGTGATTTGCGTTATGAGTGGTTTGACGAATTGTTAGAAAAACATTCTTTTGATTATCTGCTTACCGCACATCATTTGGGAGATGATTTAGAAACCTTTTTCATTAACCTTTCTAGGGGCACCGGATTACGCGGACTTACTGGTATTCCTAATTTAAATGAAAAGATTGTCCGTCCGTTTTTGGAATTTTCAAGAGATGAGATATTAGCATATGCCAATGTAAATTCAATTTTATGGAGAGAGGACAGTAGTAATGCTTCCACCGATTATTTACGAAATGAATTACGATTGGAAGTGCTGCCTAATTATTTAAAATTAAATGAGAAAGTTCTTCAAAACTTTCAGCAAACTCAAAAACATTTAAACGAAAGTTTACACTTGGTGGAAGAGTATATGCTGTTGATTAAAAATTTGGTTTTAAATGAAACGGAAGATGGAATCGAAATTAATATTAACCAACTTCAAGAATTGCCAAATACTAAAGCGTTATTATTCGAACTGCTTTCGCCCTACGGATTTACGGCCTGGGAAGATATTTCAGATTTGCTAAAATCACAAAGTGGAAAGCAAATATTCTCTAATTCATACCGACTATTAAAAAACAGAAACACCTTACTTTTAACCGAAATTAGTTCAGAAAATACTTTAGAAAGTATTTTTATTACCGAGGAATTAGAAACTATAGAAACGCCTTTCAAACTACAATTTGAAAATGTTTCAGAAGCCAATAAACTATCAGAAAATTCAGTTTACATCGATTTTGAAAAATTAATATTTCCTTTAGAAATTAGAGGTTGGAAAGAAGGAGATTATTTTTACCCCTTCGGGATGAAAGGAAAAAAGAAATTGAGCAAGTTTTTTAAAGATGAAAAGTTATCTTTGGTCGCTAAGGAAAAAGTTAGGGTATTATGCTTTGAAAACGTTATAGTATGGGTGATGGGAATGCGCTTAGACGACCGTTTTAAAGTTACCAATAATACCAAAAAAATAGTAAAAATCACCTACAATTAAAAATATGAAACGAGCATGTTAAAATTTTTATCACACAAGGAAATAACTAATTCCGAACAGCAGATGTCATATTTAACAAATATTATAGATATATGAAAAAGTTATTCTTATTAGTTGCCTTATTCAGTATTGTTTTTTCAGCAACATCACAAGGAATTCCTGGAATGGGAGGTCAAAATGGAGGAGAAATAAAAAACCCATTAGAGTGGGAAGGAAGTATAAAAAAACTGACCGATACGGAGTACGAATTGTCAATTAGAGGATATATTGATGATAATTGGCACGTGTATTCGCAATATACACCCAGCGAAGGAATTGGTCCCATACCATTAAGTATGGGTTTTTTAAATAAAGAGGTTGATTTTACTTTAAATGGAAAATTAGAGGAAAGTGAAACACATAGAGCATATAGTGATGTTTGGGGTTTTGATGAAATCTATTTTTCTGAAATGGTTACATTGACCCAAAAAATTGAACTTAAAAATCCAGCTATTAGTCTTATTAAGTCAGAACTTTTTTATCAAGTATGTATTGATGTTTGCCTGAATGAAGAGCGATATATAGTTTTTGATTTAGCGGCAAATAAAGTAGAATTTGTAAAAGATTATGATGATTTCGAAGCATATTCTTCAAAAGAAACTGCTAAAACACAAGTTGAAGAAGCCAAGAAAAAAGATACTAAAGTTGATAACTCTTCTGTTGAAGATTCTCAGAAAAAATCGGAATCTAAAGGACTTTGGGCAATTTTCTTTATTGCTTTCTTATCAGGTTTTGCTGCCTTATTGACTCCTTGTGTTTTTCCGATGATACCGTTAACGGTAAGCTTTTTTACGAAACAAAGTAAAACAAAAGCTGCAGGGATTAAAAATACCATTATGTATGGACTTTTTATCATTATCATATATGTATTACTCGGCTCTGTAATTGTAGGAATATTTGGTGCAGATTCATTAAATGCACTTTCTACCAATGTTTGGTTTAATATAATATTCTTTTTATTATTAGTGGTTTTTGCTGTTTCCTTTTTGGGTGCTTTTGAAATTACCTTACCACAATCTTGGTCAAATAAAGTAGATAGTCAGGCGGATAGAGGAGGAATTATTGGTATCTTCTTTATGGCTTTGGCTTTGGCAATTGTTTCTTTTTCTTGTACGGGTCCGATTGTTGGAACTTTACTGGTTGAATCTGCTTCAAAAGGAGGAATAGCACCTATCGTTGGAATGTTAGGATTTTCAATGGCTATCGCCTTACCTTTTGCATTGTTTGCGATGTTCCCGGGTTGGATGAATTCACTTCCAAAGTCAGGAGGATGGTTAAATACCGTAAAAGTATTTTTAGGTTTTTTAGAATTGGCTTTAGCTTTCAAATTTCTTTCAAATGCAGATTTAGTACTTCAGTTACATTGGTTGGAACGTGAGATATTCTTAGCAATTTGGATTGCTGTTTTTGGAACATTGGCATTGTATCTCTTCGGGAAAATTAAACTTCCACACGATGGAAATGACGATCATATTTCAGTAGGAAGATTAACCCTAGGGTTATTGGTGATGGCATTTACTATTTATTTAATTCCTGGAATTTGGGGAGCACCTTTAAAATTGATTAGTGGATTCCCACCTCCATTAAATTACAGTGAAGCACCTTATGGAGTTGGATATACAAAATTAAGTAATGGAGTAAGTAGTTCTAACGATGGTATTTTACCAGAAGGTGCAGAATTGGGACCTCATGATATTATCGCATTTAACGATTACGAAACCGGATTGGCATATGCTAAAAAAGTAAACAAACCCATATTGTTAGATTTTACAGGATATGCTTGTGTGAATTGCCGAAAAATGGAAGAACGTGTTTGGGCAAGCCCCCATGTTTTAGGTTTATTAAACTCAGAGATAGTTCTAATTTCTTTGTATGTAGATGATAAAAGGTCGCTTCCAAAAGAAGAGCAATATACCAGTGAAACTACAGGAAAGCGTATAAAAACCATTGGGAATAAATGGAGTGATTTTCAGATAAAAAATTACCATGCCAATGCGCAACCGTATTATGTGTTGATGAGTTTGAATGAAAAAAACTTAAATGACCCTATTGGCTATACGCCAGATATAGAGCAATACAGCAATTGGTTAAAAGAAGGAATAGGAAACTTCGATAAATAAAAAGTTTATAAAAAGAAAGCGCTTCAATATTAATTGAAGCGCTTCAACAAACCTAACTTAGT
>JAJRQR010000087.1 GCA_024280145.1 Bacteroidota bacterium | reverse complement strand
CTTCTGCTGAAAAGTGAATTGCTTTGTCTCCTCCGTACACTACGCAAGGAACCTGACCAGCATTACGTAAGGCTTTTGTTGCTTTTTTGCCCACGCTTTCTCTTTGAGATCCGTTGATTGTAATTGATTTCATTTTTTGTTTTAAATTTAAAATTAATGAGCCTATCTTTTTGATAAGCGGGTGCAAAGATGCGTTTTTTTCTGAAGAGGAGAAAGAAAATTGATTTCTTTTTTAATAGAGTAATTGAGTTGAAATACTGACTGTTACATTAAAAATTTTGAGCTGATAGATTTGTTGGAATTTACATTCAACATTACTTCGGCAAAAAGTTTAGCACAACTCAACACTTTTACTTTAGGACTGTTTTGTTTTGAAGGGATTGAATCGGTTACAATAAGTTCTTCTAATTTAGAATTTTCAATCTTTTCATAAGCATTTCCAGATAAAATAGCGTGTGTACAAACTGCTCTAACACTTATCGCTCCACGTTCCATCATTAGATCGGCAGCTTTTGCAAGGGTTCCTGCGGTATCTACCATATCGTCTACTAAAACTACGTTTTTCCCTTCTACGTTTCCTATCAATTCCATATGAGAAATAATGTTTGCTTTCTCACGTTGTTTGTAACAAATTACCACATCACTTTTTAAGAATTTTGAATAGGCATAAGCTCGTTTTGAACCTCCCATATCTGGTGAAGCAATGGTTAAATTATCGAGATTTAATGATTTTAAATAAGGTAAAAATATAGTGGAAGCAAAAAGATGATCTACTGGTTTTTCGAAAAATCCTTGAATTTGATCTGCGTGTAAATCCATAGTAATTATTCGGGTTGCTCCAGCTGTTTCTAACATTTTAGCTACTAATTTTGCAGCAATAGGTACCCGAGGTTTGTCTTTTCGATCTTGTCTTGCCCAACCAAAATAAGGCAATACGGCAGCGATATGTTTTGCTGAAGATCGTTTTGCGGCATCTAACATTAATAACATTTCCATTAAATGGTCACTATTAGGATGAGTAGATCCTACAATAAAAACCCGACTTCCACGAACAGATTCTTCAAAAGAGGGTTGAAATTCGCCATCGCTGTAAGTAGAAGTGATTACATTCCCTAAAGAAATGCCATAATGTTTGGCAATTTCTTCGGCTAGATGTTGACTTTGTTTACAAGCAAATATTTTAGGCTCAGGAATATAGATTTCCATTTTGAAGGGTTTTGGTGGTTGCTGACAAAAGTAAAATTATTAGTTACTGATTACCAAAAAATGGAGCCTTTAATTATCATAATTTATTAATTATTTACTTATTTTTGCGCTCTACTAACCCTAATAGGGTATTTGCCTTGGTGTTAGTCCCGATAGTTATCAGGATGGCAGACACATAAATGCTCAAGTGGTGGAATTGGTAGACACGCTGGATTCAAAATCCAGTGCTTCACGGCGTGCGGGTTCGATTCCCGCCTTGAGTACATAAAAAAACCTCAACATTTAAAATGTTGAGGTTTTTTGATTGTTGAAGATTGAACTTTACTTTCTATATCGTCTTTTAGAATTCCATAAATAAATTTTTGAAGTTTTTACTCTTTCTGTTAGCTGATTGCTGTTTAATGTTCTCATGATTTAGTTTTTTTGATTGATATTTTTTAGTTTTCTTATTTATTATTTGAAACGTCTTTTAGCATTCCATATATAAATTTTAGTTGTGCTTATTCTTTCTGTGATTTGATTGTTGTTTAAAGTTCTCATATTTGATTGTTTTTAAGTTTATTATTTGATTGTTATACTAGATAGACGTATGAAGAACAAATTTGTTACAGTACTATGCATAACAAAGTAATAAATTAACATTATTTAACAATAAAAGGTTTAATTTCAGGCAAATATAGGAAAGTTCTTATTTGTTAATGTTTAATAAAAAGTATGTAAGGCTGCTAATTATTAGAGGTTATCAGCTGCTTTTTGCATAAAAAGCATGAGTTGTATCAAATCATTATTGATTTGTTATTTTTTTATAAATTTCTTTACTGTTTTTCCTTTGTTGGAAATTAATTCTATAAAATATATTCCTTTTGAAAGTTCTGAAACATCTATAGGATTAATATATTTTTGGGTAATTATCTTTTTTCCTGAAATGGTATAAATTGAAAAGTTGCTAGTTATATTATTTTCAAAAGAAATAAAAAGTTTATCTGAGGTAGGATTGGGATAAATATTTACTTCAAAAATAATACTTTCTGAAATAGATAATGGGAATTCCTTAAAGGTGAGTCCAGACATTAACGGGGTGTCCATATATAAAGTTAATCCGTCACTTTCTTGAGCAATAGTATATTGAAACCCTTCAGAAATAAAGCCAAAATAGTCGTTTTCAAAAGAGTTGTGAATTTGAATACCACAATCATCATTGGTGTTATTAAAACTTACAGGAATCATTTCAAAAGCACTAATATCATACACTCCGTTAAAGGTATTGCAGGCTCCTTCCCCTAAGGAACTAGAATCTTCTTCGATAGTCATATAAGGGTGTATGGGAGGATCGATATTAGAAATATCATAAGGTTCATCAAAGTCCATATAAACATGATACAAATACCAAGTACGAAATAAATCGGGATCTTGAGCAAAACCTTGAAAACTAAAAAAACTAATGAATAAAATAAGTACTGATTTTTTCATAACAGAAACTAATTTAGTTAGATAATAAAGATAAGAAAAATTAATTTCACTTTCCGTATCTTTGAATTTTAACTTACTAATATCCCCACTAGTATGTCCGATTTTTGGCTTTTTTTAAAATTAGGTTTGTATCACGTTCTCGATTGGCAAGCCTACGATCATATTTTATTTTTAATTGTTTTAGTTGCCGCTTATAATTTTTCAAATTGGAAACGTATTTTTATTCTCGTTTCCCTGTTTACTTTAGGTCATACCGTTTCTTTATTACTTGCTAATTATAATGTAGTGAGTGTTTCTAGTAGATGGATCGAATTTTTAATACCCATTACTATTTTAATTGCCGCAGTGTATAATTTATTTACTTCAGGGAAAAGATCTAGAAACGAAAAATTAGGGCTATTTTATTTTATTACCGTTTTCTTCGGACTCATACATGGTTTCGGATTTGCTTCCTATTACAAAATGATCAACGGAAGCGGGGAAATATTACCACTTCTGGAGTTTGCATTAGGAGTTGAACTTGCACAAATTACTATAGTTTTTCTAGTGTTAATTATAAGTTTTGTAGCTCAGCGAATATTCAGATTTAACAAACGCGATTGGGTGATGGTCGTTTCATCGATTGTTATAGGAGTTTTAATTCCGATGTTACAAAATCGTTGGCCATTCTAAATTTTTCTGAAATTAGATTTTATGCAATATTTAACGCGTTTGAGTTTTGATTGTATAGAATTCCTTTTAAATTCGCCTTTTACTCAATTATATGAATCCTGAAAAACAACTTAGATACGATATAGCTTACCTTAAAATGGCGATGGAATGGAGCAAACTTTCCCATTGTAAACGAAGACAAGTAGGTTCATTAATCGTAAAAGATAAAATGATTATCAGCGATGGTTACAACGGAACTCCTTCAGGATTTGAAAACTTTTGTGAAGATGAAAACGGCTACACCAAATGGTATGTTCTTCACGCTGAAGCAAATGCAATTTTAAAAGTAGCGTCATCAACACATGCTTGTCAAGGAGCAACATTATATATTACGATGTCGCCCTGTAAAGGTTGTAGCAAATTAATACATCAAGCAGGAATAAAACGAGTTGTTTTTGTTGAAGCTTATAAGGACACTTCAGGAATCGATTTCTTAAAAAAAGCTGGAGTAGCTATTTCACATATTAGCGACTTAAATTAATTATGGGAATTCAAAAAAATACCTTCCTTTACTAATAGGAGTTGCAATTGCGGCTGGTGTATTTATTGGTTCAAAACTTAATTTTAGTGATACTTCGGATAAAATATTTGCTAAAAATTCTAAAAAAGACAAACTCAACAGGTTAATAGATTATATAGATTATGAGTATGTTGACAAAGTAAACACCGATAGTATTGTTGATGTAACAGTTAATAAAATTCTTGAAAATTTAGATCCTCATTCGGTGTATATTCCAGCTGATCAGTATCAGGAAAACGCTGATGATATGCGTGGAAATTTCGTAGGAATTGGCATTAGTTTCTATGTTTATAAAGACACGATTGCAGTAATTAGAACCATAAAAGGAGGCCCTGCAGAAAAAGCAGGAATCAAAGCTGGCGATCGCTTGTTGTTTGCAGATAAAATAAAAATATTTGGCGATTCTATTCACAGAGATAGCATTACTAAACATTTAAAAGGCAAAATAAATAGCAAGGTTACTTTAAAGGTTTTCAGAAAAGGAGAAGATGAAATATTAGATTTTAAAATCAAACGAAAAAAAATTCCAATAGTTAGTGTGGATGCTTCGTATAAGATAAATGAAAGTTTGGGTTATATTAAGGTGAATCGTTTTTCTGAAACCACTTATAACGAATTTAAAGAAGCGTTGGAGGAACTTCAGGAGAAAGGAATATCTTCTTTAGTTTTGGATTTACGAAACAATCCAGGAGGTTATATTTCCACGGCTCAAAGCATTGTTGATGAATTTTTAGAGGATGATAAGCTCATTTT
Organism: Bacteroidota bacterium; assembly: GCA_024280145.1. Lineage (GTDB taxonomy): Bacteria > Bacteroidota > Bacteroidia > Flavobacteriales > Flavobacteriaceae > Marifrigoribacter. The sequence goes on along the minus strand of JAJRQR010000087.1, from coordinate 14,775 downwards.
AATCACTAAAAATAAGAGTGGAAAAAAGGATGAAACTTTCGCAACAAGTGAAGGAGATTTTGAAGATGGAACCCTTTATGTTTTAATCAATCAGAATTCGGCTTCAGCAAGTGAGATTGTAGCAGGAGCATTACAAGATAACGATCGAGGAACGATTATTGGACGTAGGTCTTTTGGGAAAGGATTGGTGCAACGAGAAATGTCATTAGGTGACGGAAGTGCCGTTAGACTTACCATTGCCAGGTACTATACGCCTACAGGAAGATCCATTCAACGACCTTATGAAAACGGAAATAGTGCCTATTATCACGAATATGAAAACCGATATGAAAATGGCGAAATGGAAAGTAAAGATAGTATTCATGTGGTAGATTCACTCCGTTTTGTAACACCCAAAGGGAAAGTGGTTTATGGTGGTGGCGGAATTATTCCAGATGTGTTTATTCCCAAAGATACCAGTATTGAAAACGAAACTTTAGAGTACATTACTAGAAGTGGATTTGTAAGTTATTTTGTATTTGAATATTTAGAGAAAAACCGAAATGATTTCACAGATTATTCATTAGAAGATTATGTTTCAAATTTTGAAGTTTCGGAAGAATTAAAAAACAAGTTTTATGAATATTCAAAAATTGATGAAGAAAATTCAGATTTTAATGGTCACGAAGAACACTTGAAAGTCATTATAAAAGCAAGCATAGCCCAACAATTATTTGGTACGAATGCTTTTGAGTTAATTTTGAATAAAGACGATAAAATGATTCAGAAAGTACTGGAATTGGATGAGAAAACTATCCTTGAAATTCCAGAATAACTAACGTTTTTTACGTTCAATAATTTTTGAAGTTCTAAGAATTAATAGCAACATAATAGCACAAGCTGCCGTTACAATTCCTATTAATGCTACACCACTTTTTCCTTCAGTTATATTAGAAAAATCTAAAAAAGTAACGTTATATGCCGTTAGTAATATGGCGATTCCTATAAAAATAAAGATGAATTTTTTCATAATTAATTGAATAATAATTGAATATTAGAGGTAAACAGTTTCACGGCAATCGCTAATAAAATTACTCCAAAAACTTTTCGGATGATGATGATTCCGTTTTTACCAATGATTCTCTGAATCTTTCCAGAGGTTTTTAATACAATATAAATAAACAGAATATTAATAAGTACCGCGACAATTATATTTTGAATGCTGTATTCTGCTCGTAATGAAAGCAAAGTTGTTAAGCTACCAGGTCCAGCTAATAAAGGAAATGCCAATGGAAAAACCGAAGCTAATTTTGGGCTTGTGTCCTCGTCTTCTTTAAAAAGTGTGATGCCCAGAATCATTTCTAAAGCCAAAAAGAATAATATTAAGGAACCTGCTACGGCAAATTCATTCACATTTATTCCTATTAAACTCAAGATTTGTTCTCCTAAAAACAGGAATAAAATCATTAACACAGCCGCGATTACCGAAGCCATTTCAGATTGGATATGTCCTGCTTTTTCACGTAGCGAAATGATTATTGGAAGACTTCCAATAATATCAATCACCGCAAAAAGAATCATCGTTGCAGTTAATATTTCTTTAAAGTTAAAGTCCATAGTCGAAGGATTTTATTCGGCAAAACTAATTATAAATCGAATATAAAAGTATTATTTTCGCCAAATGTTTCAATTAGGAAAAACCATTGTCTCTGAAGACATTATCGAAAAAGAATTTGTTTGTAATCTCGGTGCCTGTAAAGGCGCTTGTTGTATTGAAGGTGAAGCAGGAGCTCCTGTGACCAAAGAGGAAGTCGAAATTCTGAAAGAAATCTACCCAAAAGTAAAGCCATTTTTACGTTCGGAAGGCGTAAAAGCAATTGAAGACCAAGGCACTCACATTGTTTCAGGTTTAGGAGATCTAGAAACCCCTTTGGTCAACGGAAAAGAATGTGCGTACGTCACTTTTTCAGAAAACGGAACAGCAGGTTGCGGAATTGAAGATGCCTATAATGCAGGAGATGTCTCGTTTAAAAAACCTATTTCTTGTCATTTATATCCGGTTAGAGTTCAGGATTATAGTGAATTTGCCGCCGTAAATTACCACAAATGGCCTATTTGTAATGATGCCTGTAGCCTTGGAAGAGAGCTAAAAGTACCTGTTTACAAATTTTTAAAAGAAGCTTTGATTCGTAAATTTGGAGAAAATTGGTATTTGGAGTTAGAGAAAGTGGCGGAAAAACATTCTTTTTAGAGTTTTACACCATTTTTCATGCTTTGTTTTTTAGGTATTCAATTTAAGTTTTCGAGTTGAAAAAATTTATTTTAGGGCTTTCAATAAACTTAGAATTTGATCAGAAAACTTTAAGTGATTTTCCAAAAAGTTCTACAAATGATAAACAAAATCCTATTTTAGCAAAATGAAGCATGTTTTTTATTTTTTTATTTTTATTTCTTGTTTAAGTTATAGCCAAGAAACAAGCATTGAAGAAATTTCAATAAGTGAAATAAAAGGGTTAGAGAAAAACGGGGAAATTCAAGAAGCATCTCAATTATTGCTTCAAAAAATAGAAGCCTATAAAAATGTAGATGAGAACCAAATTGCCAATTTGTACGAAAAGCAATATGATTATTATTTTTCTCTCACAAAAAAACCAGAAGAAAAAGAAGCATATAGTAAACAGCTAGTCAACCTACGAGAAAATGCTAAAAAAACAGACACTTTAGGTTTAGTAAAAGCGTACTTTTATTATGCCACTTTTCAAAATAATGTTGCTATAGATCATAAAAAAGCACTTTTTTATAATGAAAAAGCTATAACATTTTGGCATCTTAAATTTAACAAACCAACTGACTTATTAGCTAAATCATACACTCAAAAAGCAAGTTTTTTACACAACTTAGGCTTTGAAGGAGAAAGTTTTGTTGCTTATGAAAAAGCTGCCCAACTCTATGAAAACATACCCAACCCAGATAATTATCATCTATCTTCTTTGTATAATAGCTTAGGGACTAATTATATACGTTACGGGTTTTATGATAAAGCGAATTTTTACCTTTCTAAAGCCAGAAATTACATAGAAAATAATGTTGATATCCTATTAAATTATGAAAAACAAGAAAGTGTTGAATATGCTTTTCTTCTTCATAATTATGCCCAATTTTCTAGATTACACAAAGATACTGGTAATGAAAAAGAGCTTTTAAAGCTTATTGAAACAGCAGAAAGCTTTGTTAAAAACAAAATTTTATCTAAAAGAGCTTCTTATAATCTATCCGCTGTTTATAATTACACGGGACTTTACTATCTCTATGAAACAAAAAAATATCAAAAAGCATTATACTTTTTTACTAAAGCTAAAAATAGTATTCCAAAAGGGTACCTTGTAGTTTATCATGATTATTATCTACTTAATATTGCCAAAGCAAAAATTGGCTTACATCAAGAAAAAGACGCTTTATTAGAACTCAATTACCTAATAAATGAGCGCAACATACCTAAATCATTAAAAGGATTTTTGTTTGCAGCGAGGTCTCAAATATATACTCAAAAAAATCAACTAACATTAAGCCTTAGTGATGCAAATGAAGCTGTTTCTTATTTTTCGAAAGCAGAAAATACAGTTGATATACTTTCTGATAGCTTATTTACACAATATGTCCCTTCAAAGCGATTAAATGATACACAGCAATTATTAAATATTGCTAAAACATTACAAAACTATCCTGTAAAAAGTGATTCGTTACTCATCGCTACCAACAACATTTATAAAATTGCACTTTTACAATTTAAAAATTGCTACACTAAAAACTTTTACAGTGCCAAATTAGAAAAAATGTTTGGTGAAATAGTGTTAGGTATTATGACAACCAATAAATTAAGATATGGAAATTACGACCCTAATAATGAAATATTAAAAAACAATATTGATTATAAATCTAAATTTTTATGGCATAAATTTTTAGTTAACAACAATAACAACATACTGAAAATACCCGATTCTTTAATAACATTAGAACAGAATTTAAGAAAAAAATTAAGCCTCTACCAAACTGAAAAAGATGAAGAAAACAATCAAATTTACGATCACTTAATACTAGATATTAAAGAACAACTTTATAAGCTTTCTGAAAAAATTGAAGAAAAATACGTTTCGTTCTCTTATTTCAATCAAAACAATTTTAACCTTTCTCATTTTATTAAAAATATTGATACTAATCAAGCGTATTTAAAATACGAAAAAATAGATAGTCACCTTTTTGTTTTTATTATTGAAAAAAGTAAAGTAAGCACCATCAACCTTGGAGATTATAGTAGTATAGAAAAGGAAGTTAAAATATTTATTAAAAACGCAAATAAAAAAGTTGGAGTAGTTATCAAAAAAGAAGGAGAGGGTCTTTATAATAAATTAGGATTAAATTATGTTAGTTCCTACTCTCACCTCACTATAATTCCCGATAAAATACTTTACTTTCTCTCGTTTGATATTTTAACTGAAAATGAAAAATACCTTATTGAAAGCAAAAACATAAAGTATGCAAACTCATTGCCTTTACTGCAATTTAAGCCTCATAAAACGGAAAATAAAGAAAGCAACTCGCTTACTTTTTTTACACCAAGTTATAAAAATGCTTCATTAAATAAATTACAAGGAGCTGCTCTTGAAACTAAAAAAATAAAAAAAATAATACCTAGCACCGCCTATTTGCGTGCCAATGCTACAAAGGAAAATTTTATTAATAACACTAAGCAACAGGGCTTTTTGCATTTAGCTATGCACGCGTTTATAAATGATAATCATCCAGAATTGAGTAATTTGGTTTTTTCAGACGCAAAAGAAGATTACAAATTATTTATCTCAGAGTTGTATGGGTTAAACTTTAATTTTGACCTTGCAGTACTTAGTGCTTGTAAAACAGGGGTTGGTGGTTTTAAAGAAGGTATGGGTTTAGTTTCGCTATCCAGAGCATTTACATATTCTGGTGTACCTGCAACAATATCTAGTTTGTGGAGTGCACCAGACAACAGTACCAAAGAAATTATGGTGTCTTTTTATGAAAACTTAAAAAATGGAGAGACAAAATCTACTGCATTACGAAATGCGAAATTATCATATTTAGGAAGCACTAAAAATTCAGATTTAAAAACTCCATTTTATTGGGCAGGATTTGTGATGTATGGAAATAACGATGTTATCCTTTTTCCAGAAACTAATTACTATAAGTGGGTATGGGTTGGTTTGTTTTTAGGAATTTTGTTTCTGTTATGGTTATTTAAAACCCGAAAATTGAAAAGGAAAGTATAGTTATTTTCTAACATTACTTCAATTTTAGCCAACTGCTCTTCTTAGTATTCTTGTTTTTCTTTTAATTGGTCGTTTTCATTTTTTGTTGTCTTGAAGTAAAAATCACGTTTACTTCCGTTGTAACTTTCTGTATGTTATTACCCTCTTTATCATTAAACTCCAACTCAAAAGTATCGGTAAAGTTTCCCGAAACATTTCTGCGATTCATTACTGTTCCCTCATTCCAGTCGGAGAAACCAGTAATTTCTGTTGTATTACAAGTTTTATTTATGCTAAACATTCTGTTAAAATTAAAAGAATGACCATTGTTTTTAATTGTAAAAGTGGTGCAATATTTTTCTTCTCCAGAATTTTCTATATAAACAGGCTCATGGTTTCCTTCGGTTATTTTTCCTTTAAAATACTTAGTTAAAAATTGTAGTTTTAGTTTTTCATCTTCAGATATTAAAGCACTAGCACTAAGTGTAGTTGACTTTCTTTGGTTTGGGTTTTTAGTGGTTTCATCTAAGTAACCAACCGTATTTGAACTTATCATTTTCCCTTTTTCTTTTACAAAATTATGGGTTCCTTTTAATGGACCATCGCTAAAAGTTATGCTTACAAGTAAATCGTTGTTAGTAAGCTTTTTTGTTTTAGAAGAATTTTTTGATATTTCTGTATGGTTTGAGTTTGTACTTTCTTTACACGATGTGATTAGAAATATAATTGTAAATAGGTAAATTAATTTTTTCATAATAGTTATATAAATTTATTTTTGATTATTGTTTGTAGGAACATTAAAGGGAAACAAATAACAAAGTGATTTAGTTTTTATTTTGTAGCAATGCTTCAATTTTAGTCAATCGTTCTTCTAAAAATTTTTGTTTTTCTTTTAATTGGTCGTTTTCTTTTTTAAGTTCTTTTATCCCTTCAATAAGTAGTGGTGTAATGCCTGCATAATGCACAAAATACTCTCCGTATTCTGTGATTTCAACCGCTTCGGGTAACACCTTATATAACTCTTGTGCAATCACTCCACTTGTTGTTTTGTTTTTCTGACCTTTTTGACGTTCTTCAGCATTAATTTTAAACTGATAGGTATAGCCGTTTAGTTGCTCTATTTTAGAAAGTGCATCTTCTAATTTTTTAATATCTTGCTTTCTGTTTTTATCTGAAGCTTGAAGATATTGTCCCGTAGCATCGATATAACCAACTTCTGCATTATTATTATAAGGGTTACCGTCATTGTCTGACCAGTTGTCTTCATCTAAAATGCGTAATTGTCTATTGCCGTCTCCTGGAGACCATAATGTATTAGAATCGCCATCGCCATGTAGTCCTGCAGATTCAGATGTGTTTTGTTGTGAGGCAATAATATAATCGCTTCCTCCTGTACCAAAATCAAGATTGTTATCGGTAGGATGGCTATAATTATCATCATTTAAAATGGTAGCATGCTCTGTTCCTGTCGCAATACTATTAATAATTAACTCGTTTTTAATTTCGGTGGTGCCATCTGTTTTTACTAAAATACGTTCTACATTATTGGTTTTAATAGATAGATTTACATTATCTGTAGTACCTATAAAATTGGTAGTTGCATTGGTGCCAGAATTGCCTGTAAGTGACCAACTAATACTATTACTATTTACCCAGCTTACATTACCGCTTCCGTCTGTTTGCATGATTTGGTTGGCAGCACCTCTTGAAGAAGGTAAAATATAATTGTTAGTAGAAGTTGTACCAATAGACATTCTACCAATAAAATAACCTGCATAACCTGTGCTTTTAGTAACGTAACTAAATATACCATAGTGATCCCCATTTGAAGTAGGGTCAATTTCTATAAAACTGCCATATTTAGTACCTCCTGCAGTTGCACTAATATTAATATAATTACCATACTTTCTACCATATCCACTTCCACTTAAACTATTATATGAACCATAATGATCCCCATTACCTGTACTTGACAATTCTTGATAATTTCCATAACACAAACCATCATCAAAACCACTTATTTCATTAAATGATCCATATTTAGGGGCAGTTCCAAAATTAATCAATTGCTGATAAGTTCCATAAACGTTACCACCATTACTTGGAGAACTAAACAATTCATTGTAGGAGCCATAAAGATTTCCAGTGCCTGAACTCAGTATATAATTATAACTGCCATATGTAAAACCTGAACCATTATTAATTATATTATTGTATGACCCAAAATGATATCCATTACCAGTATTAGTGATTTCGTTAAAATTTCCAAATTTACTATTATTATCTGTTCCACTTATAACCATATTTACTCCTATATCCCCAGGTGTTTCAATATCTAAAGGATAATCAGCGGTATTTTTTCCAATAGCCACATTGCCTTGTGTAAAAATATCGTCTGTAATGGTAGTTGGTGCAGTTGTAGTGCCTTCTGCGTACCAATCGTTATCTGTTGTTGTCGTATTATTGGTGATAATTTTTTCCCAAGTTGTTCCGTTAAAATAATAATAACCAATTCCAGCACCTCCTGTCGTGGAAGCATTTGTATTCCAAATTAAAAGACCAATTGCAGCTGTATTAGATCCATCCAATGAGTTATTAGTTACATTACTTAAACTAACTCTAGGTACCAGAAGCCCCTTATTACTTGAAGTAATGTCGAGTATAGAAGAAGCATCTGGATTGGTAGTATTAACACCTACCTGAGCAAGCATTTGGGTGGAGGCAAAAAAAAGTAAAGTAAAAAAACAATAGTAGGTTAAGAAATGGGAATCCCTATAAGGTATTATCAATAATTTCATGCTTTATTTTTTCATTTAGTGTCAGAAAAAGTAAGAAGTAAACATAAAAATTGATTATTTTATTTTTTGGAGTATCTCTCTTGCTTTTGTATAATTATAATCAGATTTATTTTTTAATAATTCAAATTGAGCTTTGGCAAGATCTGGTTGTTTTTCATTCAAGTAAGCTAATCCTAAATACCAATGTGCTTTGTCTTTAAAATTAATGTTCATAGAAGTAAGATATTTTTTTAAAATTGAAATTGCTTCTGAAGTATTTCCTTTTGCCAAATAAGCATTCGCAATAAAAAAATCGTAATCGGGATTGGTGTATGCTGTTTTTGAAATATGATTTATAAATTCTTGAAATTCGTTATTCTCATAAAACACAAAGGCATTTTCTATTTCAGTTTTAGAATTATCTCCTCGAACAACAGGATGCAAAACATTTGCGGAAGGACTAAAATTTTCTGCAAATAGATCTTGGTTGCTTAATGGCCCTTGTTTAAAAAAGTAGAAACCTCCTAGAAGTATTAATAAACTAAAACCTACAGCTATTGACCATCTTAATAGTGAAGATTGCTTTGTCGAACTCTCTAATTTCTGTAACCTTTTCTTAAGTAAAATACGATCTTCGGCTCTAATAACCATATTTAAATTTTCTTGAAATTTTACTTCTTTAGAAAAAGATTCGTCGTTGTTAACTAAGTCTTCAAAAATAATTTGTTCCTCCTTACTTAGTTGGTTTTTTAAATATTTTTGTATGAGTGTATCGTTATCCATTTACTTTAAGAATACTTTTTAATTTTGAAATACATCTTGATTTCTGACTTTTCAACACATCTTTTTTAGTATACTCCAATTTTTCGGTTATTTCATCTAATGTAAATCCATTATAATAAAATAATGTGAGTATTTTTTTACATTGATTTCCTAATAACCTAAATCCTTTTTGTAATTCTATTTGATATATTGTTAACTCATCATCAAAAATAATAACAGGTTCATTATAGTCTTCGTCAATTATATTTGTATTTATTAAAACTGTTTTGTTATTGTTATTAAGAAGTTTGAAAATCATGTTTTTTCCAATACTAAACAAATAGGTTTTAATACTACATTTTATATGATCTAAATTTCCTTTACTAGCATTTTCAAATAAGGCAATTACGGCATCTTGATAGACATCTAAAATTTCTTCATTAGAAACGGAATATCGCTTCACAAAATGTATAAAAGCATTTTTATTATTGGTGTAAATGTCTTCTAAAACATCTTTGTCTCCTTTTTTTAATAATGCTATTAATTGCTTTTCTACCATTTAGTTATTTAAAAAAACTAAAGTAAACATATTATTCGATTTTGTTTCAGTAGCCTTCTTTTGAAAATTATTGTTTACTTTTTCTTACATTTATCACTAACTAATAATAACTAATCAAAAAAAATTTATGAAAACAAGTAAATTAATATTCACAACACTTATTGTTATAGCTGTTTCAGCAAATGTTAAAGCGCAAATTTTAGATAGGATAATAAAGAAAACAGAACGCAAAATAGAACAAGAAGCTGAGAACCGAACACAAAGAAAAATTGACCAAAAAATTGATGAAGTTTATGACAAAGCTGAAAAAGGTATTGAAGGATCTGATAAGGATGGAAGTTCAAATAATGGGAATAGCTCAGTAGGAGAAGTAGAAAGTTCTTATACTTTTGATGTTACGGCTACTATGTTACTGACTACTTATAATAAGAAAAAAGAAAGTTACAATACTATAAAGCAAAGTTATGGCAATAATGCTATGATGAGCGAAATGGATGATGAACGAAAAATGTTATTTCTAACGGATTTTAATAATGACATTGCTATAATGATTAGCCCTTCAGAAAAAACCGCCACCATTATGTCTATGGCGATGATGCGAAAATTTATCGGAAATGTCAATGATACAGAAGAAAATAATACCGCCAAAATGATTAAAACAGGGGCAACAAAAACTATAAACGGTTATAAATGCTACCAATATATTATTACTGATAAAAGTGCAAAAATTGATGCTTGGTTTGCTCCAGATGTAGATTTTGACTTCCAGAAGCATCTTGGTGGATTTGCAAAAATGTTTGGAAAAAACAAAAATAATACTTCTTCACTTTTAAATAAAGGACAAGGTTATGTAATGGAATTCACCTATTTTGAAAAAGGTGAAAAGAAATCTGAAATGAAAGTAACCAACTTTACAAAAACACCACGCATTATTACTATGAATGATTATTCTATTAAGAGTATGTTTTAAGATTAAAAAATCATATTAACATCCAATATTAGTTAGCAAATATTGGATGCTTTTTTTTAAATATACTTTCATAAAATTCCATTTTTTTTTCTTTTTAACTTTTTAATTTTTTAATTAATGTTGAAAATATTTCTTTGAAAAAGATATGATTTTCGCCTCTTAGCTAGTTTAAAATTGCAGTCTCTCGGACTTATCAACTGCTTATTTTACAGTTTGTTTATAATTTTATTTTGTAATTACAAAAATCTGTATTTCAGATTCTTACAAACCTTTTTTAACAAAACATTTGTAATTTATCAAAACCTCTTAGTGTTGAAAACTTGTTGAAAACCTAAATTCTTTTTCTAAAAAAACAGTCATAAATTTCTCCATATTTGTAAGAGCCAAAACTTCTAGATTTATAGAAGTAGTTACCAAAAATAAATTTTTTATAAAATTCACTTCAAAAAAATTGGTGTTTATTACTAATAATTAAGTGCGATTTCAATACAATTCAGCAATACAAGAGTCATGAGCATGGAAATTAAACACATTATAAAAAGAGATTACGAAACAAGTGTTTTTGAATTAGAAAAAATTGTAAGTGCTATTGAAAAAGCAATGCTTTCTGTAAATCATGGAACTAGAGAAGATGCAGTTGCGATTTCAAAAATTGTTATTGGAACTTTATTAGAAAGAAAGCTAAGAGATCCAAAATATATTCCAAATGTTGAGCAAGTTCAAGATATTGTTGAATATAAATTAATGGACAGTCCATTTCATGATGTTGCAAAGGCTTACATTTTATATAGAGATGAACAAAATAGAAGTAGAAAAACAGATATTTTCGAAAAACGAATCAATTTAAAACCTTACGAATATCCTGAATTAAACGAATATGTAGATGCAATCCGTCATTCCTACTGGATTCATACAGAATTCAATTTCACAAGTGATATTCAAGACTATAAAACAGCTTTAAATGATTCTGAAAGGAATGCCTTAAAAAATGCAATGCTTGCCATTTCACAAATTGAAGTGGCTGTAAAAACATTTTGGGGAGATATCTACCAAAAAATGCCAAAACCAGAAATAGGTTCTGTGGGTGCAACTTTTGCTGAAAGTGAAGTACGTCACCAAGATGCTTATTCACATTTATTAGAGATTTTAGGACTAAATGCAGAATTTAAAAATCTAAAAAAGAAACCCGTTATCATGAGACGTGTTAACTATTTAGAAACTGCTTTAAAAAATTCTAAAAGTGAAGACAACAGAGAATACGCAGAGTCGATTTTATTGTTCTCCTTATTTATCGAACACGTTTCACTTTTCTCTCAGTTTTTAATCATCATGGCTTTTAATAAAGAGAAAAATCTTTTTAAAGGAATTTCTAATGTAGTCGAAGCAACTTCAAAGGAAGAACAGATTCACGGAGATTTTGGAATTGATGTAATCAATATCATCAAAAAAGAAAATCCAGAATGGTTTGATGATGATTATAATAAAATGATTCAGGAAATATGCCATGAAGCATTTCTTTCAGAAAGTAAAATAATTGATTGGATATTCGAAGAAGGAGAATTAGATTTCTTACCAAAAAATGTAATAAACGAATTTATAAAACAACGTTTCAATAACTCCTTAGAAAGTATTGGAATCACAAAAATATTTGAAGTTGATGAAGATTTAGTGAAGCAAACAGACTGGTTCGATGATGAAATAATCGGAACCAAACATGGAGATTTCTTCGTAAAACGATCTATCAACTACAGTAAAAGAACAAAAAGTATAACCAGCGACGACCTTTTTTAAACTATGAACAACAACCTTACAACAAACCAACAGTCCGACACAAAAGAATCCCTGTCTGAACAAGACCGATTACTTCAAGCAAGAAGAGAAACTAGGCAAGAAGCAAAAAGTAAAATGATTTTGCCAGAAATTAAATGGTTAACTGATAATAGCCGTAAATTTTTAGAATCAGGATATTTAACAGGAGATACTACACCAGAGGAACGAATTTTAGAAATTGCACAACACGCAGAAACAATTCTTGGAATTGAAGGCTATGCCGAAAAATTCTACAAATATATGGCTGAAGGATTCTATTCATTAGCTTCTCCAGTATGGTCAAACTTCGGGAAAAAACGTGGTCTTCCAATCAGTTGTTTTGGTTCTTGTATTGCAGACGATATGGGTGATATTTTATACACCCAATCTGAAGTTGGTATGATGTCTAAGTTAGGCGGTGGAACCTCAGGTTATTTTGGAAAAATCAGACACAGAGGTGCTGACGTTAAAAATAACGGGACCTCATCTGGATCGGTTCATATAATGCAGTTGTTCGAAAAAATGGTTGATATTGTAAGTCAAGGTTCAGTAAGGCGAGGAAGATTTGCTCCTTATTTACCAATAGATCATCCAGATATTAAAGAATTTTTAGAAATAGGAACCGAAGGAAATGCAATTCAAGAATTAACTCACGGAGTTACTGTTGGTGACGAGTGGATGAAAGAAATGATCGCCGGAGATGTTGAAAAAAGAACGCTTTGGGCAAAAGTTTTACAACGTAGAGGAGAAATAGGATATCCTTATATTTTCTTTAGAGATAATGCAAATAATGGTACCGTAGATGTTTATAAAGATAAAAATTTAGAAATTTACGGAAGTAATCTTTGTACTGAAATCATGTTACCTTCCAACGAAGATTGGTCTTTTGTTTGTTGCTTATCGTCTATGAATTTATTGCATTATGATAAATGGAAAGATACCGACGCGGTTGAAACTTTAACCTATTTCCTAGATGCAGTAATGGAAGAGTTTATTACAAAATTAGAAGTTTATAAGAACTCTACAGACCGTGACGACCAACTTACTTTTACCTTTATGGAAAAAGCGTATAAGTTCGCAAAAGAAAATAGAGCTTTAGGATTAGGAGCCTTAGGTTGGCACTCCTTATTACAATCTAAAATGCTGTCTTTTGATAGTGAAGAAGCCTTCAATTTAAATTCTGAAATATTTAAAACGATTAAAGATAAATCGTATAAAGCTTCAGAAGAATTGGCAACGCTTTTTGGAGAACCGGCTGTATTAACAGGCTACGGAAGACGAAATACAACGCTTAATGCAGTTGCACCAACTACCTCTTCCGCATTTATTTTAGGACAAGTATCACAAGGTATTGAGCCAATTTGGTCCAATAGTTATGTGAAGGATATTGCTAAAATCAAAACGACTATTAAAAATTCATTTTTAGAAGACCTTTTAGAAGAAAAAGGACAAAACACCAGCGATGTTTGGAAAAGTATTAGAGATTATGATGGATCTGTTCAACATTTAGAGTTCTTAACCGAACATGAAAAAGAGGTGTTTAAAACCTATCCAGAAATTGACCAAAATGTAATCGTTTATCAAGCAGCAAACCGACAAAATCATATAGATCAAGGACAATCTATCAACGTGATGGTACATCCAGATATGCCAGTAAAAGATGTGAATAATATTTACATCACTGCTTGGAAATTAGGGGTAAAATCTATGTATTATCAGCACAGTATGAATGCTGCTCAGAAATTTAAACAAAAGAAATCTTGTACAAGTTGTGAGGGGTAACATCCAATAAATAGTAAATTAGTGTTATTAAAAAAGGAAAGCTTTCGCTTTCCTTTTTTGTTTTAGACCTTTTGATGAATTACAAGTGAAAAGAAGTTACTAAAAGTAATTGCTAAAGATGAACAGAATATTAAAAAATAGATTAAATAAATCCAGATATTTTCTGAAAACCAAAAAACAGCAAAATTGCTATAATTAAAGCAATTATAAATTTCAAGGCTCTTGGATTAATTGAAATTATTGGACGGTTGTCAAGAAGCAATGTTTTAAAAACTACTATAATCTTTTCACGTTGTTGAATGATAATAAATACGAATACCGATTGATAAATTATGGCGTTTAATAAAGCGCCAGAATCAATTCCGTATAAAATATCGAGAATAATAATGTTTAAAAATAAAGGGGATAAAATCAATGCGCTTAATAATTTTGTCTTGTTAAAGATTAATAATACAGCTCCAATTATTTGGATACTACCAATAATTAAAGGGTATATTAGGGTTGTTCCGAAAAAAGCCCACATCATCTGTGCACCACTCGCCTCACTAATGTAAACCTCCATTTGTTTAGCACCTTCAAATTGATTTAACTTTCCAATTCCGTAAATAATAAGAAAAAAAGAAGTCCAAATTCTAATGGCTAATTCGAATAAACTATATGAGAATATTTTTTTTAAATTCATTAAGAAGGTTTTTACAACTATACGATAAAATTATTCCAGGATATCAGTCCCTAATATTTTTTCATCTTTATTGGTAATCCAAATACGATTTTTAGGCATTTTAATTCCGTTGATTGTTTTTTCTTCTGAAAGTAAAATGTATTCTCCAGTAGCTAAATCTATTTCTGTATTAT
>JAJRQR010000086.1 GCA_024280145.1 Bacteroidota bacterium | reverse complement strand
TTTGTTTCTAAACCAGAGCGTTTACAAATTCCAGAAAACATCAACGAACAATTTATCGTTGAATTATATTCTAAATAATAAAAACACACAATTGCATTATGGCAGTATTTAGTTTTCAAAAACCCGATAAAGTAATTATGATCGACTCGACAGATTTCGAAGGTAAATTCGAATTCCGTCCTCTAGAGCCTGGTTATGGTCTTACCGTTGGGAACGCATTAAGAAGAGTATTACTTTCATCTTTAGAAGGTTTTGCAATCACTTCAATTAGAATTGAAGGAGTAGATCATGAGTTTTCTACAATTGCAGGAGTAGTTGAAGATGTTACAGAAATGATTTTGAACTTAAAACAAGTATGTTTTAAAAGACAAATCGACGAAGTAGATAACGAAACTGTTACTATTTCTGTTTCAGGAGCTGAACAATTAACTGCAGGAGATTTTCAAAAATTTATCTCTGGTTTTCAAGTATTGAATCCAGATTTAGTGATTTGTAATATGGATCCTAAAGTAAACCTTAATATGGAAATCACTATCGAAAAAGGTAGAGGTTATGTTCCAGCTGAAGAAAACAAAAAAGCAGGAGTTCCTTTCGGAACGATCTTTATCGATTCAATTTACACACCAATTAAAAATGTTAAGTACAGCGTTGAAAATTTCCGTGTAGAGCAAAAAACAGATTACGAAAAATTAACTTTCGAAATCGTTTCAGATGGATCAATAAATCCTAAAGACGCTTTAACTGAAGCTGCAAAAACATTAATCCATCACTTTATGTTATTTAGTGACGAGCGTATCACGCTTGAAGCTGATGAGATAGCACAAACCGAAACTTATGATGAAGAATCTCTTCACATGAGACAGTTGCTAAAAACTAAATTGATTGATATGGATCTTTCAGTAAGAGCATTAAACTGCTTGAAAGCTGCTGAAGTTGATACATTAGGAGACTTAGTTTCTTTTAACAAAAACGATTTAATGAAATTTAGAAATTTCGGAAAGAAATCTTTAACAGAACTAGAAGAACTAGTAGATGTTAAAGGACTAAATTTCGGAATGGACCTTTCAAAATACAAATTAGATAAAGATTAATACGTCATATTTTGCTCCTCAAAATGAGTTGAAGCAAGATGATGATTAAAACAAAATGTCATGAGACACGGAAAAAAAGTAAATCACTTAGGAAGACAAACAGCGCATAGAAAAGCGATGCTTGCAAATATGGCTTGTTCCCTAATTGAGCATAAAAGAATTAACACTACTGTAGCAAAAGCAAAAGCTTTAAAGCAGTTCGTTGAACCTTTAATAACAAAAGCAAAAAATGATACTACGCACAATCGTAGAATCGTATTTAGCAGAATTCGCCAGAAAGAAGCAGTAACCGAACTTTTTAAAGAGGTTTCTGTAAAAGTTGGTGATCGTCCAGGAGGATATACTCGTATTATTAAATTGGGTAATCGTTTAGGAGATAACGCTGATATGGCAATGATCGAGTTGGTAGATTACAACGAGATTTACAACGTTGGAAAAGCAGTGAAGAAAAAATCAACACGTCGTTCTCGTCGTGGTGGTCCTAAACCAGTTGCTGCTCCTGTGCAAACTGAAGCAAAAAAAGAAGAAGAATAAATGAAGATTTATTTTTAAATAATAAGGGATAAGCTTTTAAAGTTTATCCCTTTTTTTATACCCATTGTTTACAAATATTGAAAACGAAATTATTTTAACAACAACTTTTAAAGTATTTTTGAAAAACTTTTTATTATGAAGTATCAACCACGAAAAAAAGCCTTAATCTTATTAGCAGACGGAACCATTTTCTACGGAAAAGCAGTAGGAGGTAAAGACGGTTCTGCCTTTGGTGAAGCTTGTTTTAATACCGGAATGACGGGTTATCAAGAAATTTTTACCGACCCTTCTTATTATGGTCAATTAATGGTAACAACCAATGCACATATTGGAAATTATGGTGTTGCTGAAAAGGAAATTGAATCGGATTCTATTAAAATTTCAGGACTAATTTGTAGAAATTTTAGCTATAACTATTCTCGTGCTGAAGCAAACGATTCCTTAGAATCATTTTTAGAAAAAAACAACCTTCTTGCTATTAGTGATGTTGATACAAGAGCCTTGGTTTCATACATTCGTGATAATGGTGCGATGAATGCGGTAATTACTACGGAAGTAGATAACCTTGAAAATATAAAAAAACAACTAGCAGAAGTTCCTAATATGAAGGGAATGGAACTAGCTTCAAAAGTTTCTACTAAAGAACCTTATTTCTTCGGAAATGAAAACGCTACATTTAAAGTTTCAGCTTTGGATATAGGAATCAAAAAAACATACTAAATAACCTTTCACAAAGAGATTGTTATGTAAAAGTGTTTCCGTATGATGCTACTTTTAAAGAATTACAATCTTTTAATCCAGACGGGTATTTTCTTTCAAACGGACCTGGAGACCCGGAACCTTTGGATCAAGCAATTAAAACTGCTCAAGATACTATTGAGAGTGGAAAGCCAATTTTTGGTATTTGTCTAGGGCATCAAGTGTTGGCCTTAGCAAATGGCATTTCAACGTATAAAATGCACAACGGACATAGAGGAATTAATCATCCAGTAAAAAATTTAGAAACTGGAAAAGGTGAAATTACTTCTCAAAATCATGGTTTTGCAATTAATCGAGAAGATGCTGAACAAAACGAAAACATAGAAATTACACATATTCATCTTAACGATAACACAGTTGCAGGTATCAGAATGAAAAACAAACCTGTTTTTTCTGTTCAATACCACCCTGAGGCAAGTCCAGGACCACATGATGCTTCTTATTTATTTGATGAATTTATAGCCAATATTAAAAAACATAAATTACAAACAGTATGAGTATAATTATAGACATACATGCAAGACAGATTTTCGATTCAAGAGGAAATCCAACCATTGAAGTAGATGTAATTACTGAAAATGGTTTTATGGGTAGAGCAGCAGTTCCTTCGGGGGCTTCAACTGGAGTTCATGAAGCGGTTGAATTACGTGATGGAGGTGATGATTATATGGGGAAAGGAGTAATGCAAGCCGTTGAAAATGTAAATGGTAAAATAGCAGGAACATTATTAGGGGTTTCTGTTTTTGAACAAGAAGAAATCGATCGTATTATGATCGAGTTAGATGGTACTCCTAACAAATCTGTTTTAGGAGCTAATGCCATTTTAGGAGTTTCTTTGGCTGCTGCTCATGCTGCTGCTTTAGAATTAGGAATGCCATTATATCGTTATATAGGTGGAGTAAGTGCAAAGACACTTCCAGTGCCGATGATGAATATTATCAATGGAGGTTCTCACAGTGATGCACCGATTGCGTTTCAGGAATTTATGATTGTACCGGTAAAAGCTACTAATTTTACGGAAGCCATGAAAATGGGAAGTGAAATTTTCCACCACCTTAAAACAGTATTACACGATCGTGGTTTAAGCACAGCTGTTGGAGATGAAGGAGGATTTGCACCAGCTTTAAAAGGAACAGAAGACGCATTAGAAACCATTGCAGAAGCTGTTGGAAATGCTGGTTATAAAATGGGAGACGAAGTGATGATTGCATTGGATTGTGCAGCAGCAGAATTTTATGTAGATGGAAAATACGATTATTCAAAATTTGAAGGAGAAACCGGAAAGATTAGAACTTCAAAAGAACAAGCAGAATATTTAAACGAGTTAGCAGATAAATATCCAATCATTTCTATTGAAGACGGAATGGACGAAGACGATTGGGAAGGTTGGAAATATCATACTGAATTAACAGGAGCTAAAACCCAATTAGTTGGTGACGATTTATTTGTAACCAACGTGGAGCGTTTATCAAGAGGAATTAAAGAAGGAATCTCTAATTCAATTTTGATAAAAGTAAATCAGATTGGAACACTTTCAGAAACGATTGCAGCGGTAAATATGGCTCATAATGCAGGATACACAACGGTTATGTCACATCGTTCTGGTGAAACAGAAGACAATACCATTGCAGATTTAGCAGTAGCATTAAACTGCGGACAGATTAAAACAGGATCGATGTCTCGTAGTGATCGTATGGCAAAATACAATCAATTACTTCGAATTGAAGAGCAATTAGGAACTGTAGCTTATTTTCCACAATTAAATGCTTTTAAAATCTAAAAATTATTAATAAAAATAACCCAATTGTAAAGCCCAAAATTCATTCGAATTTTGGGCTTTTTATTGTTACAATTGTTACAATAAAATACCAGATTGTGTTGTATTTTTATAAGATATTAAAAATAACAAATTATTAATTTAAATATTTCAAGATGAGTGTATTAAAAGACAAGTTGTTAGAGAAGATTGAAGCGCAAAGACCTAGAACTACCAGACTTATGAAAGAGTATGGAGATGTGGTTATAGACCAAGTAAAAGCGTCACAAGTTATCGGGGGTATGAGGGGAATAAAAAGTCTTGTAACAGATATCTCTTATTTAGATCCTGAAGAAGGAATAAGATATCGTGGTTACACACTTACTGAAGTATTAGAAAAACTTCCAAAGCCAAAAGGAGCAGAAATGCCTTATGTAGAAGGATTGTATCATTTACTTTTAACAGGTGAAATTCCTACTGAAAGTGAAATAGATGCTTTAATATTAGA
>JAJRQR010000005.1 GCA_024280145.1 Bacteroidota bacterium | reverse complement strand
GAAAACTTAATCATTTCAAACGCAGGAATTGGTCCACGTTTATTATACTTTGGATGTGGTAAACGAGTGAAAGGCAAATCGAAAGAGGCATCAATTTCCTCTTCTAACATCGTTGGAAATGGTGGATTTATCACCAATGTTCTATCTTTTATGCCTTGAAAGATTCTTCTTGCTGAAAGTTTATTAGATTCTTGCTCTATGACTTTAAGATTAGAAGCGAATTTTTTCTTATTCCTTAAACAGACATCATGTGAATAAATTTCTACATCATCCCAATTTTTATTTTTAGGAATGGTTTCCTCTTTATTTACTAAAAAAGCGGTTTGCTTAATGGTTCTTAAACTTGAAAAAGGCACTCCTTTTTGTAATAACTCAACAACTTCTCGCAAAGGTTGTTCTCCCATACCATAAACCAACATATCTGCTTTAGAAGTTTCTAAAATACTTGGCATTAGTTGGTCACTCCAATAATCGTAGTGCGTTACACGACGCAGCGATGCTTCAATTCCTCCTATTAAAACAGGAACATCTGGAAATTTATCTTTTAAAATACTTGAATAAACGGATGTGGCGTAATCGGGTCGAAATCCTTTATCACCATTTGGTGTATAGGCATCTTTATCTCTACGCTTTTTACTCGCCGTATAATTACTCACCATAGGATCCATACAACCACCAGTAACTCCAAAAAATAATTTTGGCGTTCCTAATTTTGTAAAATCCTGCAAATCATCGTTCACACTTGGTTGTGGAACAATAGCCACTTTCAATCCATAACTTTCTAATATGCGACCAATAACAGCGGGTCCAAATGATGGGTGATCTACATAAGCGTCTCCGCTAAATAGAATCACATCTAATTCCTCCCAACCTCGAATTTTTACTTCTTTGTTTGTTGTTGGTAGCCAATCTGAAAGTTTGTTGGTTTGCATAAGTGTGCAAAGGTACGGTTAAATTCGTTTTAGAAGTCAAGACTAAAAACTCATCCTTTCATTTGTCTAAGAAATTTTATTGTTGGTTAGCTGTTTATTTTAAAGAAAATTCAACAGCACTTTCAGCGTGAATTCTTGTTGTATCAAAAGTTGTAATATCTACATCATTATCTTTAATCAATAATGGAATTTCTGTACACCCTAAAATTACTCCTTCTGCTCCATTTTTTATAGAATCATTAATTATTCTTTGATATTTTTTTTTCGATTCAGGCTTTATTTTTCCGTGTACTAATTCTTCATATATCACCTTATGTATAATCTCTCTGTCATCCTCATTTGGTATAATAACTTCAATATCAAAATCATTAAAAATAATATCTTTAAAAAAATCTTTTTCCATAGTAAATTTCGTTCCGAGTAGTAAAACCTTTTTAATATTTTTTTCTTTGATTTTTTTTCCAGTAGCTTCTGCAATATGCAAAAAAGGAATATTTATATTTTTTGTTATTTCTTTACTGCACAAATGCATAGTGTTTGTACATAAAATAATTATATCAGCATTTGCCCTTTCTAAGTTTTTTGCAGATTCAGACATTATTTTATTTAATGCATTCCAATCATCAATATGTTGAAGTTTTTCTATTTCAGCAAAATCGACAGATTCCATAACACATTTTGATGAATGAAATCCACCTAATATTTCACGTACTTTTTCATTTATGATTTTATAATATACTTGAGATGATTCCCAACTCATTCCGCCAATAAGTCCTATTTTTTTCATTTCTTTTTTTCAACTTCTTTTTTAACCTTGCAACCTTAGTTATTTCTTTACAATTTTTACTATGTTATAATTTCCTGTCTTCATTTCTGTTATTGAAATTAAATAAATACCTGTTCTTAATTTGGATAAATCAATGGAGTTTTCTTTAATAATGCCACTTTTAACAACAGAACCTAATAGAGAATAAATTTTATAAGCTTCATTATTAAATTGTTTAGGAAGAAACACTTTTTCTAAAGTTGGATTTGGATATACTACAATGCTATTTTTTTGATTGCTTTCTGTTCCCAATGGCTCATAATATTCAAAAGCTCCAATGTCGGCAGCTAAACCATTTGGAATACTATTACCGTCATAATCTAAGGTAGATAAAGGAAGTGCTCCTGCATCTATGGCTGGTGAATTTGAAGAAAGATGAAAATCTCCATTAACCGCATCAATAAACAAAGGATCGTTTCCAATATTCTCTTGTATGTCGGGATCTTGCGAATTGAATGTAATTACATCGTAAATAGTGCCATTGTATTGGTAACGACAAGTTTGCGTAGTATTGTCATTGTAGATAAGATTGTTCTCAACAATATTATTATACATAGATTGACTTGCTTGGTCTTTATGAAATTGGAAACCTACGTTATTGGCTTCATGTCCGCAGTTATAAATAATATTATTCCGTATTATATTTCCCGACACTTCACCAGGAAGCGCAAAGTTTATAGAGTAAATAACAATTCCTTCACTATCTGTATTAGCAATTACATTATTTTCAATAATATTATCTTTTACTTGTACGTTATAATTTTGAAGCATTATACCAACACCAATCAAGTCTGGTTTTAATGGACTGTCAAGAACTCCGTCAATGATATTGTGATGAAAATGATTTCTACTTCCGCCAAGCTGATTTTGAACAGAAATGTCGTGAATATAATTATTGTAAAACTCACTGTCTTCAACATAGCCACTGTAGCCCATTCTCCCACCATAAAGAATATCTGGAGAGGTTAGTTCATTATTGAAAAATTTTATATTACTTATAATATTTGAAGCATCATCAGTATTTGAACCAAAACTTGCGTGTCCCCAGTTTTTAAAAAAACAGTTTGAAATAGTAATATTTGAGGATCCTGTTGAGATTAAAACTCCATCACCACATCCAGAAGCGGAGCTACCAGGGATATTATCAGGGAGTTGAGATTGATCTATGGTGTTATTTGCATCAAATTGGCAATT
>JAJRQR010000085.1 GCA_024280145.1 Bacteroidota bacterium | reverse complement strand
GTGTTTTTTGAAAATTTTTCCTTTTTCTTCAGGTGATAAATACATGCCAATATTATTTTAAATGATTTTTATGTACAGATTATACTCGTTATAATCAGGCGGCAAAGATATTGTTTTTCTGTTATATAGCGTATAAAATTGAAGGTTTTTTAAGGGCACTATATTTCTTTAAATGTTTCAGAATTAGGACGCTACTTTGAAGGGTTTTTTCTTTGGTATAATAATTTAGTTACTTCTACCGTTATCTGTTTCCGAAGCACATCTACTTAACTTTAAATTTTATACTTATGAAAACAATCGCAAAACGATTGACGATGCTATGTGCTTTATGTTTACTATTCTTTACGAGCTGTGAAACTGAAAACACAGAAACACAAGAGATTAATTTTTCTGAAGCAGATGCTACTCGAGCAACAGAAGCCGACAATGTTATTGAAGGAACATTAAATATTTTAGAACAGGCCTTTCAGGAAAATATTGGAATTTCTAGAAATCCTTCTTCTTCATTATTTCCTGAATGTGCAACCATAACCATTATTGTAAATGGAGATGCAGGAAGTATTATTATTGATTTTGGTAATTCTTGTCAATTAAATAATGGGAGTGTGGTTTCTGGGAAAATAGAAATGGATTTTACTGCATTAATTGGAGGAATAAGAACTATTAATTATGAGTTTGTAAATTTCTATTATAATAATAATGGAGTAGCTGGGGGAGGAACAGATGCCAGACAAATTGCTAATAATAACGGAAACCCTCAATCAACTATTAACGAAACGATAACCGTTAGTTTTCCAGATACAACGGTAACTGCTACCAGAGTTGGTAATAGAGTTGCTGAATGGGTTGAAGGTGTTGGTAGTGAAACTTGGGAAGATAATGTATATCACATTACTGGAAACTGGAACACTACATTTACCAATGGTTTTGAAAGAGAAGGGCTTATTACTGAAAAATTAGTTTGTAAAATGTCTTGCTCTTATGTAGTAAGTGGATTGCTTGAAGTTTCACAAGAAGGAGTCACAGGAGTTTTAGATTTTGGTGATGGAACTTGTGACAACGTTGTAATACTTACTATTGAGGGACAGGAAATAATAATCTATCTTTAACAGAAAAAAAATAGTAATAATTAAAAATGCTGCCAATTGGCAGCATTTTTAATTTAGCTATTAAGCTCTAATGGGTTGGTTTTGTATTAAATCGATATACAGATTTATTTTTTCTTTTAAATTTCTTCTGTGAGAAATAAAGTCTAAGAAACCGTGTTCTTGTAAAAATTCAGCAGTTTGAAAACCTTCAGGTAATTCTTTTCCTGTAGTATCGCGTACAATACGAGGTCCTGCAAAAGCAATTAAAGCTCCAGGTTCACTAATATTAATATCACCTAACATAGCAGAAGAAGCAGTTGTCCCCCCTGTAGTTGGATCTGTACAAAGTGAAATATAAGGTAGTTTTGCTTCCGCAAGTTGAGCTAATTTAGCTGATGTTTTTGCTAATTGCATTAAAGATAATGCCGCTTCCATCATTCTGGCGCCACCACTTTTTGAAATAATCATAAATGGAAGTTTCTGATTGATAGCATAACCAGCAGCTCGTGCAATTTTCTCACCAACAACACTTCCCATAGATCCGCCAATAAAACTAAAGTCCATACAAGCAATTACAATGTCGTTTCCCATAGACTTACCTACGGCAGTTCTAACAGCATCATTAAGTTTTGTTTTCTCTTTTGCTTCTTTAAGTCTGTCGGTGTATTTTTTAGTGTCTGTAAAGTTAAGAGGATCTTTAGATGATAATTTAGGATTTAGCTCTTTAAACTTATCGTCAAATAAAATATCAAAATACTCATTACTTCCTATTCTTACGTGATATCCGTCTTCTGGACTTACGTAAAAGTTTTTTTCTAATTCTTCTGTGTCTATAACTTTTCCCGTTGGAGATTTGTACCACAATCCTTTAGGTACATCTTTTTTTCTTCGGTTGGAGTATTAATTCCTTTTTTTGTTCTTTTAAACCAGCTCATTTAGTGAGATTTTCTGTTTGTTTTTAGCTTTTTTTGTTTGCTAAAAGTGGGACAATGTATTTAAATAAAAATCAATTGCCAACTTCCTTTTACTAAAAATAGAATTTATAGGGTGTTTACGTTGTTTAAGTCTTCGAATGCTTGAATCAATCTTTTCTTGAAAGTTAACTCTCCTTCTCGTAACCACTTTCTAGGGTCGTAGTATTTTTTATTCGGATTTTCTGCTCCGTCAGGATTACCAATTTGAGTCCTTAAATACTCTACTTTATCATTCATATAATCACGAATTCCTTCGTTGTATGCAAATTGTAAATCGGTATCGATATTCATTTTTACCACTCCATAGCCAATTGCCTCTCTTATTTCCTCAAGGGTTGATCCACTTCCACCGTGAAAAACAAAGTCGATAGGATTTGCTTCAGTTTTGTATTTATTCTGAATATACTCTTGAGAATTCTTCAGAATTTTAGGTGTTAATTGTACGTTTCCGGGTTTGTAAACTCCGTGAACATTTCCGAAGGCAGCAGCAATAGTAAATTGATCGCTTACTTTTTTTAATTCTTCATAAGCATAGGCAACTTCTTCTGGTTGCGTATAAAGTTTTGAAGAATCTACATCGCTATTATCTATACCATCTTCTTCGCCTCCTGTAATGCCTAATTCAATTTCAAGAGTCATACCCATTTTATTCATACGTTCTAAATAACCTTTGCAGATTTCTACATTTTCTTCAATAGGTTCTTCAGATAAATCGATCATATGCGAACTGTAAAGAGGTACTCCGTTTGCTTTAAAATATTCTTCTCCTGCATCTAAAAGTCCGTCAATCCAAGGCAATAATTTTTTTGCGCAATGGTCGGTATGCATTATTACAGTTGCTCCGTATTGTTTTGCTAATTCGTGAACGTGTTTTGCTCCTGCAACACCTCCTGCAATAGCTGCTTTTTGATTTTCGTTAGAAAGCCCTTTTCCTGCATTAAAATGAGCACCTCCGTTTGAAAATTGAATAATTACTGGCGAGTTTAATTCGGCTGCAGTTTCTAAAACAGTATTGACGCTGCTAGAACCAATTACATTTACGGCAGGTAATGCAAAGCCGTTTTCTTTAGCAAATTGATGAATTTTTTGAACTTCTTTTCCAGTAGCAACACCAGGTTGAATTGAGTGACTCATAGTAAATTTATTTGGATGTAAAAATAATGAATATATAGTTTAAAATGGATAGTTAATTCCAATATTATAAACAGCGTTTCCGAAATTATAATCTTTAAACCATCGTTCTCCTTCAATATAAGCTGGGTCATATGTCTTAAATCCTAGATCTAAGCGAAAAACAAAAAATCCAAAATCGTAACGCAATCCAAAACCAGAGCCAATAGCAATGTCTTTTAAATCACTAAAACTAGTAAAAGTGTAGGCTGGGTCTGTAATGTTATCTAAGGTATTCCAAATGTTTCCTGCGTCAACAAAAAGCGCTCCGTTAAATGAGCCGAATAATTTAAAACGGTACTCTCCATTAAAAGCTAATTTAAAGTTTGCTTCATTAAAATCTAATATTCCTCCACTACTTCCTGGTCCTAAGTCATAGGCTTGCCAGCCACGGTTATCATTGGCGCCTCCAGCAAAATAACTTCGGGTAAACGGAATATTATTACTGTTGCCATAAGGTATTGCAATACCTGCGAAACTTCTAAAAGCAACGATGTTGTTTTTACTGAAATCCCAGTGTTTAATATATTCAGCTTCCACTTTTATATATTGTGAAAAAGCAACATCTCCAATAATATAATCTCCAAATTCATCTTTGTCTAAATCAAAAGTACTAGCAATTCCTTTTAATAATGCGCCAGCCGATTCAACTTTCCATCTTACTCGGTAAAAAATATTATCGTTAACATTTTCTCTGGTATCCAAAGTCCACGTGTAATTGGTAGTGAAAATAAGATTGTTTTCTGAAAGTCTTTTTTGACGTTCAGCAATGCTTAAAACCTCTTGTTGTTGTTTGGTGCTAATATCTAAATCACCATTATCGCTCAGGGCTAAAAGAATGAAGTCATTGGTTTCTTCAGGTATTCCTAGTTGTAATGGCTCGGTATTGTTTTCAAATTCGTAATTGGTATCAATTGCAATTTGGTTTAAACTATTATAGGAACTTGTATAAACATGATAATAATTTTCTGGATTTAAATTTCTAACAAACTGGATATTTACAAGGTCTAATTGGTTGGTTCTAGCTTTTTTAGGCTTCCATCGATAATTATAAATTAAATTAATATTTTGTCTGTCGAGACCAATATTATTTTGGTTAGTAAACCCTACGGTTGCTGAAGTGTAAGGAGACATATATTTAGGAATAAATTTTTCGGATTTTATTGGAAAAATTATTCTAGGAAATGAAAGTTTCATATCCGCTCCAACATCTGAGTTATTGAAAAAACTACTGTTACTATCTCCTGCATCTTTTGAAGAACCAATTCTTCCTTTAGCAGATATTTCTAAAATTTCGGCTCTTTTAAATACATTTCTTATGGTGAAAGATGCTTTAAAACCAATTCCAAATTGTTGAATGGTTGAGGTAAAGGCATCAAAATCAACTCCTAATGAATATTTTTTACGGGGAGTTAATAACACCGTTGCAATTAGACCTGTACCTGTTGAGTCTTTTGGATCTTCCGTGTAACTTATTTTAGGGTATTTAAATATTTTTAAATCACTAATTTGCTTGTAAGTTAGGCTCCGTTCTCGGTCTTTGAATATTTCTCCTGGTTTAATGGCAATAGCATCGGTTATTGATTTTGGGAAAAATTTTAATTTTTCATAGCTATACAAATGAAAACCATTAAAATAAGCAGAATCTTGTATTTTTAAATTTCTGTTTTTATAGTTGTAGTCAGTAATAATACGGACATCGCTTATATGGTGAATTTTAAAAGGTTCTGTTCTAATAGTATCATTTTTCCTGATTTTTCTATCGGGAATTTTATAAATAATATCTACTTTATGATTTGTGTTTACAGAATCTGCTTCAAAATTTAAATAACTTTGATCAAAATAAAACAACCCTGAATTTCTAAATAAATCATTTATCCGATCTCTTTCATTATTAAAATCGTTGGAGGCATATTGTTTTCCTTCTTGTATAAAGGTATCTTTTTTTGATATTTGATAAAGAGAATCGACCACTGGAGAGCTAATACTATCCGAAATATTCCCGATATTATAAGGTTTATGACGATTTATATAATAGGTAATTGCCGCTCTTTTGTTTTCTTGGTATTCGATAGTGTAATCGACATCGGTATTAAACCATCCGAAGCTAGCAAAATAGCGTTCAAGTATTTTGGTTGTTTTTTTAATTATTTTAGGGTCAATTATAGTAGGTTGATTTCCTGTTTTCTGAATCCATCTATTAAAGGCTATGTAATTATTAGCAATATTATCTAGTTGTTTTTTTGAATAGATAGCAATCATTCTTTTCTCTCGATTTGGTTTTTTGTATAACCAATTCTGAAAGGTAGTATCCGGTTGAGGTTTTGCAAGATTATAAAAATGTAAACTAAATGGAATTCCTAAAACCTTTTTGTTAGGTTGCTGAAATAGTAAGCTTTTGACTTTTAGATCTTTACTTACGAGGCTATCGGTAATAACTGTGTTTTTGGTGAGTAGGTATTTGTCCTGAGGAACATTTTTTACGGCATCACAAGAAACTATTAGGAAAATTAATCCTAAAAATATTGATATTTTTGTGAGGGTTCGGGTCAAGTTTATATATTTACGTAGTTCAAAAATACATGATTTTGGTAAGTAAAAGTCAAATAAAATTAATTTCAAGTTTACAGCAAAAAAAGTACCGAAATAAATGGGGGCTTTTCGTTGCTGAAGGGCCTAAAGTTATTAAAGAATTAATTGTCGCTGGATTAAAAACACATTCGGTTTACTCAACGATTGAAGGGTTGTTTGACTTAACAGAAACGCAACTAGTTTCGGAAAAAGAGCTAGAAAAAATCAGCTTTTTAAAAAATGCAAATAATTCAGTAGCACTTTTTGAGATACCAAAATCTAAGGTTTGTTCAGAAAAAGGATTGATTCTAGCTTTGGATGCGGTCCGAGATCCAGGAAATTTAGGAACAATTATACGGTTGTGTGATTGGTTTGGTGTTTCAAAATTAATCTGTTCTCATGATACAGTCGATTGTTATAATCCAAAAGTAATTCAAGCTACCATGGGCTCTATTGCTAGATTAAATATTCAATATGTAAATTTAAATGAATATATTTCAGAAAGTAAATTACCTGTTTTTGCTTCAGAAATGAAAGGAGAAAATATTTATAAAAAAAGACTTCCTGAAAATGCTATTGTTATTTTGGGAAATGAAGCCAATGGTATTTCAGAAGAGGTATTAAATTTGGTAAAAAATAAAATTGCAATTCCTCAATTCGGAAAAGTTCAAGAAACTGAAAGTTTAAATGTCGCTACAGCAACGTCAATAATTTTAAGTGAGTTTAAACGATTTACTGAACAGTAAAGTTAATAAATACGGCTCTAGAGGACATTTTTTCAATATTTCCTGTCCAGGGACTATTAGGGCTAATATCTCTTACTAATTCATCATTTAGCCCAAAAACACCCCTGATTGAAGGAGTGAATTTAAAGAAGAATAAATAAAAGTCAATTCCAAAACCAAGTTCATAATTGTAATTATTTGTAGTAGATCTAAATTGCCCAGTTGAGTTGTCTTCAGGATGGTCTTCATTACTTGCTAAGTTAAAAGATGTTGAAAAACCACCAACAATGAATGGTTTTAGGTTGTTTAATCTTTTTGTTGAAACTTTTACCAATAATGGAATATGTATATAGGTAGATTGTACTTCTCTTAAATAATCTTTTGGTTCTTCAAATCCAGGAAATGTAAAGTTCCTTTTTGTAAAAGATAAACCAGGTTCTAATCTTAAATCTATGTAGTCATTAATTCGAAGATTTCCAAGAAGTCCTACGTTAAAGCCTGCTTCTCCACTTACTAATATATCTGTATTGTCACCAAAGGTTTGTTCTTTATAGTCAAAGTTATAATCATAACTATTAAAACCTAAAAAATAACCCCAAGTCAAAGTTTTCTTATCCATATTTTCTCTGTTTAAAATACGTTCTTTGCTAAACCATTGTGCATTTATGTTTTGCACAAATAAAACAGTTACAATGATAGAAAATAACTTCTTCATAATTATTTGGTGGCGGTGTAAATGGTTGCAACGCCAAAAGTTTGAGGTTTATTTTCAACACTTATAAACCCAATTTTTTGCAAAATATTGTTAAGTTTTTCACCATATGGAAAAACAGCAGCACTTTCACTTAAATAATTGTAGGCAACTTTGTCTTTTGAAAACAGTTTTCCGATGATTGGTAATAACACTTTCGAATGAAAATGATAGCCTTGTTTAAAAGGAAATTTTTCAGGAACCGAAGTCTCCAAAATAATAAACAATCCTTTAGGTTTCAATACTCGCAAGATTTCTGAAAGACCTTTTTCTAAATTTTCAAAATTCCGAATTCCAAAAGAAACTGTGATCGCATCAAACGAATTATCATCAAAAGGCAAGGCTTCAGAATCTCCTTTAATAAAATCTACTTTATTTTCTAAATCAGTTCCAATAATTTTTTTTCTTGCCACTTCCAGCATTCCTTCCGAGAGATCCAAACCTATAATTTTAGAAGCAGAAGTGTTTTTGGCAAACTTAATCGCTAAATCTCCAGTTCCGGTAGCAATATCTAAAATGCTTTCTGGTTGATGATTTTGAATATTTTTTAAAACCTTTTTACGCCACTTGATATCGGTTCCAAAAGAAATCACACGATTTAATCCATCGTAATTCCCAGAAATGGTATCGAACATTTTTTCTACTTGCTCCTTTTTATTAAGGGTAGAATCTTTATAAGGCGTAATTTTTTTACTTGTGGTCATAACGGCTGCAAAACTACGTTTTTTTTGCAATTTGGTAAGCAGGAATGTATTAAAATAGATTTGTGTTTCACAAAGTTTGATTTTTGTTTTATTTCTCTACATTTGTGCTTCTTAGATTCCATATAAATATTATGAAAATTATTATTGCTGGTGCTGGTGAAGTTGGGTTTCATTTAGCTAAATTACTTTCTTTTGAGTCCCAAGACATTACTTTAATTGATACCAATCGCGAATCTTTAGCATACGCAAGTTCACATTTAGATATTCGTGTGGTGAGAGGTGATGCCACTTCAATTTCTATTTTAAAAGATGCTAATGTTGCAGAAACCGATTTGTTAATTGGAGTTACTTCAAGCGAAACTACTAATATTACTACTTGTGTTTTAGCGAAACAACTAGGAGCAAAACATACTATTGCAAGAATTACCAATACCGAATTTATTCAAAATAAAGATGAAGTAGGTTTTGAAAAAATTGGAATTGATGAATTGATTTCACCAGAATCCCTAGCTGCAAAAGAAATTGAATTATTACTGAATCAAAGTGCATTTAACGATACCTACGAATTTGAAGATGGTGCTTTAATAATGATTGGTTTAATACTTTCAAGAACCACAGCATTTGTTGGGAAAACAGTTAAGGAAGTTGCAAGATTAAACCCAAATTTAGAATATATGCCTATTGCAATTCAGCGATATGCAACGCAACACACAATAATTCCTAGAGGAGATACACAGTTTAAAGAAGGGGATCGTGTTTATTTTACTACCACTCAAAAAGGGGTAGATGAAATATATAAACTAACCGGAAAAGTAAAAGTGGAGATTAAAAACGTGATGATTCTCGGCGGAAGTAAAATTGGTTATAAAACGGCAAGAGATTTATGTGATCACCGATTTAACGTAAAATTGGTTGAAAAAGATAAAGAAAAGGCTTTTGAAATTGCAGACGAATTGCCAAGTTGCCTTGTAATACAAGGAGATGGTAGAGATGTAGAGCTTTTGGAAGAAGAACACATTAACGAAATGGACGCCTTTATTGCCGTAACAGGAAATAGTGAAACCAATATTATGTCTTGTTTGGTCGCAAAATCTAAAGGGGTTAAAAAAACGATTGCTCTGGTTGAGAATATGGATTACTTTCAATTGTCACATTCAATCGGAATTGATACTTTAATCAATAAAAAGCTACTGGCTGCAAACAATATTTTTCGATACATCCGAAAAGGAGAAATTGTAGCAATGACTAAGTTAAATAATATGAATGCAGAGCTTCTGGAATTTATAGTTACTCCAACTTCCGAAGTGTGTAACAAAATAATCAAGAAAATAGATATTCCTCGATCGGCAATTATCGGTGGTGTTATTAGAGGTGAAGAAGGTATGATTGCTTTAGGTGATTTCGAAATAAAAAGCGGCGACCGAATTGTGGTTTGTTGTCTTCCTCAGTCTATTAAGAAAGTTGAAAAACTCTTTGTGTAATGAGCACATTTGTAAAGCTTAATTATAAAATTATATTCCATTTAATGGGATTGCTCATTGGTGTAAATGGAGTGTTTATGCTATTGTCAACTTTAGTAAGTTGGTATTACAAAGATGGAGTAACATTACAAATGTTAGAAGCGAGTATTGTAACTATACTAGCGGGTGCATTAATGATGTACCTAACTAAAAACAAAAGGAAAGAACTTCAAAAAAGAGACGGTTATGTAATTGTAACTTTTGGCTGGATATTTATGTCATTAGCAGGGACATTACCTTATTTATTTACTGGAGCGATTCCAAGTTTTACCGATGCTTTTTTCGAAACCATGAGTGGTTATACTACTACGGGAGCTTCAATTTTAAATGATATTGAAATTATTCCGAAGGGAGTTTTGTTTTGGCGAAGTATTACGCATTGGATTGGTGGTATGGGAATTATCGTACTCGCCATCGCAATTTTACCGTTACTGGGAATTGGAGGAATGGAACTTTTTGCAGCCGAAGCGCCCGGACCAAGCTCCGATAAATTACATCCAAGAATTACCGATACTGCAAAACGACTTTGGTTTATTTATGTAGGTTATACGGTTGCTGAAACTATAATGTTGAAACTAGCTGGGATGAGTTTGTTTGATGCTGTTAACCATTCTTTAAGTACTTTGAGTACGGGAGGTTTTTCAACAAAAAATGCAAGTATGGCTCATTGGAATAACAATCCATTGATTCAATATATTGTTATCTTTTTTATGTTCTTAGCAGGAACCAATTTTGTATTGAGTTACTTTATGTTTAAACGGAAGTTTCGGAAAATAGTACAAGATGAAGAGTTTCGATTTTACTTTATAGCGATTGTAGGTTTCTCTATAATGGCATCTTTAATTATTTATTTTCAAGCAGATATTACACAATCTACCGTAGACCACCCTATGGTTTGGGGACGTTATGAAAGTGGATTTCGACACAGTTTATTTCAAGTATTAGCAATTATAACCACCACAGGTTTTGTGAGTGCAGATTATACGATATGGACTCCTTTTTTAACGGTTTTCTTTTTTGGTTTGATGTTTCTCGGAGGCTCGGCAGGATCTACTGCGGGTGGAATTAAAATTGTACGACATATAATCTTAATTAAAAATGGATTGATAGAGTTTAGAAGAACACTACACCCTCGTGCAGTTTTACCTGTAAGATATAACACTAAAGCGGTACACCCACCTATTGTGTTTAATATACTTGGTTTCTTTATCCTCTATTTATTATCTTTTATTATAGGTGTTCTTGTCTTTTCTTGGATGGGATTAGACTTTCAGACAGCACTTGGAGGAGCAGCTTCTAGTTTAGGAAATGTAGGGCCAGCCTTGGGCGATTTAGGACCTGTGAATAATTATGCGGCTTTATCCAATCCAGCAAAATGGTGGTCGGCATTCTTGATGCTAATTGGTCGTTTAGAATTGTTTACGGTATTAATATTACTGACTCCTTACTTTTGGAGAAATCGATAAATTCTGAAGACTTATGATTTGATGACATTAGAATTACGACAAGCAATAAAGCCTAAAATCGTAAAGCAAAGCGGGTATAATTCTCTTTAAGTAACAGCTTCCTTAATACGCTTCAATGCTTCTAGAATGTTTTCTTCGGAAGCAGCATAAGAAATACGAATACAGTTAGGATTCCCAAATGCTTCACCTGTTACTGTTGCTACATTGGCTCGTTCTAATAAATACATAGATAAATCTGAAGCATTATTGATGGTGGTTCCGTTGAGTGTCTTTCCGAAGTAATAAGAAATATCTGGAAATACATAAAATGCTCCTTGAGGAATATTGGTTTTAAAACCAGGAATTTCAGCAAGTAAATCCAAAATTAAAGTACGACGTTCTTTAAAAGCATCTACCATAAACTGAATCTTCTTTGGTGAGCTTTCCAAAGCCGTAATTGTAGCACGTTGGGCGATACAATTAGCGCCACTGGTAATTTGCCCTTGCATCTTGTTACAAGCACGAGCAATCCACTCTGGTCCGCCAATATATCCAATTCTCCAGCCCGTCATTGAGTAGGCTTTTGAAACTCCATTTACTACAACAGTACGATCGTACATATCATCGAAAGTTGCCATAGAAGCGTGAATTTCAGTGAAATTGATGTGTTCGTAAATTTCATCACTAACCACAATAATATCTGGATAATTAACCAAAACATCTGCCAAAGCACGTAATTCTTTTTCAGAATAAACAGATCCACTTGGATTGCAAGGAGAGCTGTAAATCATCATTTTTGTTTTAGATGTAATTGCTGCTTCTAAACTTTTAGGAGTGATTTTAAAATCCGATTCTATAGAAGTTGGAATTTCCACAGGAACACCACCTGCCAATTTACTAATGTCACTATAACTTACCCAATATGGAGCAGGTAACAATACTTCGTCCCCTTCATTTAATAAAACCATTGCTAGGTTTGCTAATGATTGTTTGGCGCCAGTTGAAACTACAATTTGAGTTGGAGTGTATGTTAAATGATTATCACGTTTAAACTTAGTGATAATGGCTTGTTTTAAATCTGCATAACCATCTACGGGAGTGTATGAATGATAGTTTTCGTTCACCGCATTTACCGCAGCTTTTTTTACAAAATCAGGTACATTAAAATCGGGTTCTCCAAGACTTAAACCTATAATATCTTTTCCTTCGTTTCTTAATTCTCTGGCTTTTGCAGCCATTGCTAAAGTGGCAGAAGTTGCCATGGCATTAATTCGGTTAGAAAGTTTTGGATTCATAGATTTATGCTGCTGCTACAGGTTGTTCACCTAATACTTTTAGTTGGTTGAAATGTTCAATAATTGCTCTACGCATCGTTTTATACTCGTGGTAAGGTAAATTGAATTCTAAAGCAGTTTCTTTTACAATTTTTGCGATTTTTCCGTAATGAATATGCGATATATGTGGAAAAACGTGATGCTCTACTTGATGGTTTAATCCGCCAGTGTACCAAGAAACAAACTTGCTTTTAGCAGCAAAATTTGAAGTGGTATAAAATTGGTGAACCGCCCAAGTATGTTTCATGTTTCCATTTTCGTCTGGTAAAGGCATTTCTGTTTTTGGAACAACGTGTGCCAATTGAAACACGACACTTAAAATCATTCCTGCCGTATAATGCATCACAAAAAATCCGATTAATACTTTCCACCAAGCGATGTCTAAAACTAGAATTGGTAAAGCAACCCAAATTGAATAATAAACTATCTTTGAGATGATTAGTTTAGTCCATTCTGTCGCTGGGTTTGGGAATTTTCCGTAAGATAATTTACGTTTCATATAACTACGCATTTGCTTGAAATCGGTAGTAATTGCCCAGTTTATTGTCAATAATCCGTAAAGTAAAAACGAATAATATTTTTGAAATTTATGAATGTTAATCCATTTAGAATGTTTTGAAAAACGGATAATTCTTCCTGCATCAATATCTTCATCTTGCCCTTGTATATTGGTGAAAGTATGATGTAAAACATTGTGCTGTACTTTCCAATTATATACATTGCCAGCAAGGATGTAAATACTACTTCCCATTAATTTGTTTACCCATTTTTTACTTGAAAATGAATCGTGATTACTGTCGTGCATTACGTTCATTCCAACTCCAGCCATTCCAATACCAATAACAACAGTAAGCAATAACATTGCCCATTGAGGCATATTTACTGTTAAAATTAAAATTAACGGAATAAAGAAAAGTGAGAACATAACAACCGCTTTGGTGTATAGCTTCCAATTTCCAGTCTTTACTATTTTATTGTCTTTAAAATATTGATTTACCCTTTTGTTTAGCGTTTTAAAAAAATGCGTAGGGTCTGTTCTTGAGAATGTTACTTGTTTATAGCTCACAATATATAAATTTTAAAGGGGGATAAATTAATTAATAATTTACCTTAAAAAATTAAGACGCAAAATTACGCATCTTTAACGGATAACGTGTAATTCTTTAGGTTATTTTTAACTAAGATGAATTACTTTTGCAAAATAACAATTATTATGAAATTACTTCAAAAGTACTATCCTGACTTAACGGAAACACAAATAATTCAATTTTTACAGTTAAAAGAATTGTATCAAGACTGGAACTTAAAAATCAACGTGGTATCTCGTAAAGATATAGATGAATTGTATTTACGTCACGTGTTACATTCTTTAGGAATTGCAAAAGTTCAAAAGTTTCTTCCTGGTTCAAAGGTTTTGGATGTGGGAACTGGTGGAGGATTTCCGGGAATTCCATTAGCGATTCTTTTTCCTGAAACGCAATTTCATTTAGTAGATAGTATCGGAAAAAAGATTAAAGTTGTTGAAGAAGTAGTCGAAGGGTTGGGTTTGCAAAATGTAAAAGCGACCAATGCTAGAGTTGAAACTATCAATGATCAATACGATTTTATTGTTAGTAGAGCAGTTGCTCAAATGGAAACTTTTGTACGTTGGGTGAAGTTTTCGGTTGCAAAAAAGAGCCGACACGAATTAAAAAACGGAATCCTGTATTTAAAAGGAGGTGATTTAAATGAAGAACTAAAGGATTTTCCAAAAGCAACAATATATTCCTTAACCGATATTTTTAAAGAAGATTTTTTTGAAACCAAGAGCGTGGTGCATTTACCTTTGAAGTTTAAAAAGAAAGGCTAAGTATTTATTGTTAAATAAAACAAAGAATCTTCGATAACTAGCTATCGAAGATTCTTATAGTGTAATTTATTTTCTAAAATTTACTATCTATTGATGATGAATTTTTCAGTTTTCGTTCCACTATCATTTGATATTTTAATTAAATAAGTGCCATTATTTAAATTAGAAACATTAAGTTTTTCTTCCATTGAAATATTTGATTTAGATAACATTACTCTTCCTAGTAAATCATATACTACAATAGCTGCATTTTTAGCATTTTTAACGTTTAATTCAGAATTAGCAGGATTTGGGTAAATACTCACCTTGTCAAATTGATTAGAGTTAATCCCTAAAATTCCATCTGCAGAAAAAGAAGCAGCCTCTCCAGAGCCATAGTTTCCAGGAGAAGAGTATATTGTAGAATTATTACTATCGTATAACACCACAGAATTACTTCCATCGCCTCCAGTGTCATTTAGTCTGAATTCGTGACAATCTGCATCTTGTAAGACTATATCAATGTTTATAGTTTCATTATTCCCGTAAGGTCCACCACTTTCAATTACATCACCAGATAGATTTGTAATTGTCCAACTAGTTTGTTCTCCGTGGTTATCTGTATTTAATAGTAAAGTCAAATAGTTAGAGGAAGTTATATTTGATTCGCCAAAAGTATTTGAGGCTTCATTATTTGAATTATCATCGTCATTATCAATAGAAACACTTACAGTATTGTTGCTTTGTAAAGTATAAGAGATGCCAGGTAATTGAACAGATTCTTCTTCGTAAGAGGCTAAATTACCTGTCCAAGTGAAGCTTGCAGGAGTACCACCAGTGATAGAATACTCAAAATTAACTGAATTTAGTACGTTGTTACCATTATTTTGGATTCTTACAGTTGGTCCAAAATCAATACCACATTGATCATTAGAATCTTCTACTTCTTTAACATTTGTATCGTTGTCCAACGGTAGATTTGAAAAAGATGGGATAGATCCATTCCCACTAATTAGTTCTTGATGACTTTCTGTTACAAAAGCTACTATTTCTAAATCTTGCATTACAACGGGAACTCCATTGTAATCTGATGGTATTGTATAGTTAAAAGTTTGATCATAAAAAGAACCAGTTGAGGTAGAATTAATGGCAGTACCCCATTGCCCTGTGATCATATTTACTAAACGATGCATGTGGATGTAATTATTTCCAGCACCACCTCCTGTTTGCGGTCCTGCTGTATTATTTTGTAATAAAGCGATGTTTAAATAATTGGTGCTTTCTGGACTAGTACCCGTATAATAAGCTTCTACATGTACGATTATCTCACCGGTTGATACGTCTATAGTTGATTCTACCCCTACATTTACATAAGAACTTTCATTTAGTATTTGGTTTGCTCTTGATGCCCAAGCTCCTCTGTCCATAGCAGAAGATCCACCAGAAAATACATGTCTGTTTACGCTACCAGAAGGATAAAATGCAACTCCGGCTTCATTAGCAATTGCAGTACCAAAAGGAGTTCTAAAATCTGGTTCTGATCCACTTGGTGTGGCATAGCCGCCAACATGAATATTTACTAAAAATACTTCACCAGGATTTGAGTCTTGTATACTTTGAGCAATAGCATGCCCTTCGGGACAATAGACACAATGAATTCCAGTGTACTCTTCTAATATAACTTTTTTGTGTTCAGGATCTGTACCTACTATAGTCTGACCTATTAAGTTTATTGTGAAAATAGTCAGTATAAGGCTTAGGGATAATTTTTTAATCATTTTTGTAAGTTTTATTATTTAATAACGACAAAGGTAATTTTATTTATTTAATTTTGTGCAAAATAATTTGAAAAGAAGGTGCTTATTAATAAAGATTAAACAGATCTGTTTAAGCTTTGTCAATAACAAGTATTTTTCTTTAGAGAATTGAGAAAAGAATAATAAACAAACCCTTAAAAATTAAAAAATGAAAAAGCATTTACTATTATTAGCCGTAATACTTGTTGCATTTGTGTCAAACGCACAATATGTTGTAAAGGACCACAATGGTGTTGAAATCACAAACGGAATGGTTAGAGAATTTGGAACATATGGTGTTCCTGATGGATCGTTAGAGTATTATGTTACAAACGAAACTTCCAATGAGATTTATATGAGAATTGAATTTGTAAGTGCTGTAGAGGCTGATGGAACAGGTTTTGAGCTGTGCTTTGGTCAATGCTATGTAGATTTAACTATTGGTCAGACTGTACCAATTGCACCAAACTATGTTACAATACCCGCAAACGCAACTACAGGTGAAGGAAATCATTTTGCAAATACATTACAAGGAAATGGTTCTACTGTCCAGGATTGGAATTTTAAATTTTATCAAACCGATATAGACGGAAATGATATAGGTAATAACTTAAATTTTACATACCGGTATAATCCATTATTGGGAACAGAAGACTTTAATAAACTTGATGTTGTAGTTTCTTCAACAGTTATCTTGAATGAAATGACTGTGAAAACAGTAGAAGAATTAAATATGGTTGTTTATAACTTACAAGGTAAGATAGTTAAAAGTCAACAACTAAGTATTGGTCAGCAAACTGTAGATATGTCTGGTTTGAGTTCTCAGATGTATATTGTTAATTTTAACAATAATGAAGGAGCTTCTAAAACGGTAAAGATTGTAGTTAAATAATTTAGCTTTACAATAGATCATACAAAAGCCCTGAAGTTTTCTTCAGGGCTTTTTTGTTTTTATATTTTTAGTAATTATGTTTAATTAGAAAGTAACAGTTAAATTAGCAGTAACTCCCGTGTTTTCTGGAACAAATCTGCATACTCCTCCTACACAAATCAAGCCTCCTCTTTGTCTTCCGTAATTCATTCCAAATCGTGTTCTTCCTTTTGAATAACTTCCTCCAAGACTGTAATAATGTATATCGTCGTCGTCTCCATAATTCCAAGAATCTGCGACATATACTGCTAAACGAGAATTGAAGTTGTATTCTAAAACTCCAGCAGCCCAGTTTTTTCTATCTTCTTTAGTCCAAAGATGTTGTAAGACTAAACGAGCAGATTTTCCGCCGTCAAATTTTCGAGTACCTTCAATTACAGCAATATTTGCAAGAATGTCGCCTTGAGTTCCTAGTGGACCACCATGAACAATTCCTTCGTCAACAATTACATTTTGGTATGTAGCAACAGTGCTCCATTTTTTATCCCAACGTTTTTTAATTTCAATACTAAAGTCTCTAAAAAGACGAGTTCCATTTCCTATAAATTTGGCTTCATACCAACGATTTTCAATGTTATATTCAGCATCTAATCCTGCCCAATAAGAGAAGTTAGCAGCTATTTTAGTGCCGTATTTTCCGCCTAATGTTGTGCCTTTTTTAAATTTATAATATAAATCTGTTTGCGTTCCAACTTCACCAGAACGTTGATCATAACTTTCAATAATTAACCTGGGTTGCGAATTATAAACGTAAATATTTGTCAATAAATAATCTTGTTGTTTGGTAAGAGCGGGAGTGTAGTTGATAAGTTCTTGATTGTAAACGTTTCCTTCTGCTAAACGATCTGCATAAAAACTAAAGTTTTCTAATCTTCTAAAAGTTGCATTTATACCCAATCCTTTTCTGGCATATCCTAAATCTACTTGCATTGCTGTACCGTCGTAAAGTTTATTAGAAGCTAATTGACCTTCGTTTGCAATAACATCAGGGTCTTTAATAATTGCTTCAATTCCGCCGTAAAAATTTCCAGCGACAAAGTCAAACCTTCCGCCATAAGCGTTTACAGTACTTGGAATTGTATCGTTTGTTCCTGTGCTTTGGTACCGTGCTACATAACTAGCACCAAAAGTTAATCCTATTTTTTCAATATCAAAAGCTTCACTAATATTTAAATTAGCATCAAGCCCTTGAGTTACTCCTTCAGAAGTATCAAAGCCGTTTCTTTGTTGACCATAAACTCCTGTTAAGTCCAAATAATCTAATGGAGTATAAACTACACGAACTCCTTTTATAGCATTGTTAATTCCAAGCTGTCTATCTTCCCAACTACGTAAAATTAATCCACTCCCAAATTGTTCGTAAAAATAACCACCTGTAATATCTAAGGTTTCATTTTTGAAATTAAGGTAATAGGTTCCAATTCCGTTTTCTCCATCGTATGCAGGAGCATATCCTAAAAGTGCAGAAGGCAGATAAGTTTCGTATTGAACTCCTGCAGTAAATTTTCCTAAAGAATAATCTAATTTGAAATAATTATTGGATCTAAATTGATCTTCGGGTGCTTCAAAATTAAGACC
>JAJRQR010000084.1 GCA_024280145.1 Bacteroidota bacterium | reverse complement strand
TAGAAAAATTAAAAAGGTTCATTTTATTTGAAATAATTAAAGATAATTGAAATATCTCATACAGAATTTTATAGCTATTCTTATTTTTGCCCTTATGGCAAGAAAAAATAGAAATAAGGTTTTTGAAGATTTAGAAATTACGGATGCTGGTGCAAAAGGAAAAGCAATTGCTCATGCTCCCGATGGAAAAGTAGTTTTGATTGGAAATGCCGTACCAGGTGATGTTTGTAGCATACAAACCACCAAGCAACGCAAGAGTTTTTATGAGGGGAAAGCAATTTCGTTTTCTAAACTTTCAGACAAACGGGTGGAGCCTAAATGTGAATACTTTGGAACTTGTGGTGGATGTAAATGGCAATATATGGGCTATGAACATCAGCGTTTTTACAAGCAAAAAGAAGTGGAAAACAATTTAAAACGTCTTGGAAAAATTGAACTCCCCGAAATTTCTCCAATTCTTGGCTCTAAAGAACAATATTACTATCGCAATAAAATGGAATTTTCCTTTAGTGACAGCAAATGGTTGACTTTAGAGCAGATTAAAAGCGATGAAATTATTGAAGACCGAAATGCTTTAGGGTTTCATATTCCTGGAATGTGGGATAAAATATTGGATATTAATAGTTGTCATTTGCAAAGAGAGCCCAGCAATACCATTCGGAATTTTATAAAGAAAAAAGCAGAAGAGCTCAATCTTCCATTTTACAATGCTCGCAAACAAGAAGGACTTTTAAGAACTTTGATGATTCGTACTACCAGTACCGATGAAATTATGGTTTTAATTCAGTTTTTCTATGAAGATAAAGAGAATAGAGAATTATTACTAGATGCTGTTTATAAAGAATTCCCAACTATTAATTCACTTCAGTATGTGGTAAATTCTAAAGGAAACGATACTATATACGATCAAGAAGTAGTTTGTTATCAAGGTGAAGATCATATTTTTGAAGAGATGGAAGGACTTCGTTTTAAAATAAATGCCAAGTCTTTTTATCAAACCAATTCAGAACAAGCCTACGAATTATATAAAGTTGCCAGAGATTTCGCAGGATTAACAGGAGAAGAATTGGTGTTCGATTTATATACAGGAACAGGAACGATTGCTCAATTTGTTGCGAAAAAAGCAAAGAAAGTAATTGGTATTGAGGCCGTTCCCGATGCGATTGAAGCTGCTAATGAAAATGCAAAATTAAACAATATTGAAAATACTGAGTTCTATGTTGGAGATATGAAAAAGGTTTTTAACGAAGCATTTATTAACCAACACGGAATTCCAGATGTAATTATCACAGACCCTCCTCGTGACGGAATGCACAAAGATGTGGTAGAACAGTTGTTAAAAATTTCGGCAAACAAAATAGTTTATGTAAGTTGCAACAGCGCTACACAAGCAAGAGATTTGGCTTTGTTAGACAAGGACTACAAAGTTACCAAAACCCAAGCGGTAGATATGTTTCCGCAAACTTTTCATGTTGAAAACGTCGTGCTTTTAGAGAAAAGAAATGCTTAATAATGATTAAAAAAATATTTTTATTTTTTCTATTTATAAACTTCACTTTAGGTTGTACTAAAGATGATGTTTGTTCAGGAGAAACACCCACAACTCCCAAGCTAGTTATTATATTTAAAAGTAAAATCAATCCTATTTTATACAAAGAAGTCACCAACTTAACCATAACAACGATCGTTGATAACGATACCATTGACATTATTAAATCTGTAACCACAGATTCTATTGTAATTCCTTTAAATACTGCTTTAGATATTAGTGAATTCCAATTTATTAGTGACAATATAAATGACAATGAAGGGAATTCAGATAATGTAACATTTACTTATCAACGCGAAAATGTCTATATAAATAGAGCTTGTTCTTTTAAAGCAATTTATCACGAATTGATTAGTCAATTTGAAGTAGTTGAAGGTGAAACTTGGATTAAAGAAATTAACATAAACGAAACCACTGTAGAAGATGAAAATAAGACGCACGTTACTATTTTTCATTAGCCTCTTGTTTCTTACAGCATTTTCAGGAAATGCTCAAGAAGAAGAAACAGCGGTTAAAGATACCTTGAAGGTTACAAATAACAAATACGGTTTGCGTTTGGGGATTGATCTATCAAGACCTATTCGTACTTTGGTTGATGAAGACTTTACTGGTTTCGAAATTATGGCTGATTACCGTATTACACATCGCTTTTATATCGCAGCCGAGTTAGGGACAGATAAAGATAACCAAGTAGAAAGCAATCTGGTGTCTTCTACTAAAGGTAGCTATATAAAATTAGGAGCAGATTTTAACGCATACAACAATTGGGTTGGGATGAACAATGCAATTGTAGTAGGGCTTCGCTATGGGTTTTCAACTTTCGACCAAGAAATTACGGGCTATACTATTTATACTGGCGATTCTACTTTTCCTGGAACAATTGTAAATGAAACTACGCAATTCTCAGGTTTATCAGCCCATTGGATTGAGTTTGTATTTGGT
This sequence comes from Bacteroidota bacterium, assembly GCA_024280145.1. Taxonomy (GTDB): domain Bacteria; phylum Bacteroidota; class Bacteroidia; order Flavobacteriales; family Flavobacteriaceae; genus Marifrigoribacter. The sequence goes on along the minus strand of JAJRQR010000084.1, from coordinate 37,454 downwards.
GTTAAAACCGAAATCTTCAATAATTTATTTTTATCCATTAGCCTTCAATTAAAAAATAAAATTGCAGAAGATATTCCTGAAAACTTTAACAATCTATACATCCCAGGTTTCAACAGAACTAACGATTTTAGTGATTTTGGCGCTGGATTTAGCTATGGGATTTCCTATTTAATTCCTATTTATAAAAAGTAAAAAAGAAGCTTTACTGTTTTTTTGCTTTTTTACTACCTTCATACATATCGTACCGTACTAATTTGCTTTCTAGTTTTCCATTATAAAGTCTTATTCTTCTAGATGGTCGCAAACCTACATGTTTTAATGCTTCCATATTACTAGTTATCATCCAAGCTTGAGTCCCAGGATAGCTATGTTTTAACGTGGTCCCAATTGAAGCATATAACTTTTAAGCATCCACTTGAATTCGTTCATCATAAGGAGGATTAAAAACAATAAATAAAGAGCGCTCGGTTTCCTTTTTACTATCAAAAAAATCTTGCTTTCTTACTGAAATAAATTCATCAAGATTGGCGCTATTAATGTTTTCTTTTGCTTTCTGAACCACATCGGCTTCCAAATCGAACCCTTGAATTTTAAAATGGAAATCTCTTATTTTCTTTAATGCAGAGTTTTCAATTACTTCAAATAAATCTACATTAAAATCTGGCCAGTTTTCGAAAGCAAACTCATCACGATTTAAATTTGGAGGAATATTACAAGCTATCATTGCAGCTTCGGTTAATATAGTCCCACTTCCACACATAGGGTCTAATAAATCACATTGTCCATCCCAACCAGCTAACATCACCAGTCCAGCGGCTAACACTTCATTAATAGGCGCCATTGTATTGGCAACTTTATAGCCACGTTTGTGCAATGATTGTCCAGAACTATCCAGTGACATTGTACAGATGTTTCTATCAATATGAATATTAACCCTTAAAGTTGGGTGATCCAAATCTACATCAGGACGTCTTCCTTCTTTATCGCGAAAACGATCAACAATCGCATCTTTTGTTTTTAAAGCAATGTATTTTGAGTGTGTAAATTTATCTGAAAATACTGTAGCATCAACTGCTAGACTTCCATCCACATCCATATAATTTTCCCAAGGAATGTCATATACTTTCTTGTAAATATCTTCTTCAGTAAACACATTGAAAGATGTAATGGGTTTTAATATTTTAATTGCAGTACGGCAACATAAATTAGCTTTGTACATAAAGCCTGTATCACCTTCAAATGAAACATTTCTAGTCCTAATTTCTACTTTTGAAGCCCCCAATTTTCGTAGTTCGGTAGCTAATATTTCTTCAAGACCAAATAAGGTCTTGGCTAACATTTTAAAATTACTTTCCATATTTTTTTTTACAAAAGTGTGATCTTATTATTTATTCGGGAATTCGTAGCGAATAAAAAGCAAAAATACTTAATTTAGTACCGCAATTTATTCTTTATGCAAAAAGATACACAAAAATGGTATGCTTCGTGGTTCGATTCCCCTTATTACCATATTTTATATAACAATCGTGATTATTCGGAAGCAGGTGATTTTATGAAAAATCTGATTTCGTTTTTAAAACTTCCAAAGAATGCTGAAATTTTAGATTTAGCATGCGGAAAAGGACGCCATTCAGTTTATTTAAGCAATCTAGGATATCAGGTTACAGGAGTTGATCTATCACCTCAAAGCATCAATTTTGCAAAACAATTTGAAAATGATAGTTTGCATTTTGAAGAACACAATATGTGTGATCCCTATCCCAAAAAATTTGATGCGGTTTTTAACTTATTTACAAGTTTTGGCTATTTTGAAAATGAAGAAGACAATTTAAATACCATTCAAGCTATAAAATTGGAATTAAAATCGAATGGTTATGGAGTTATTGATTTTTTAAATGCAGATTTCGTTAAGAAAAACTTAGTCCCTTCAGAAATAAAGTTGGTTGAAGGAATTTCTTTTAATATTAAAAGGAAAATTGAAAATGGGTATATTTTAAAAAATATAAGTTTTACAGATAAGGGAGAAAGCTATAGTTTTACCGAACGTGTTAAAGCAATTACACTTGAAGATTTTAAAGAGTGCTTTCAAGCTACAGGTGTAAATTTATTACATTGTTTTGGCGACTATCAATTAAACCCTTTTGATAAAGACACCTCTAATCGACTTATTTTAATTTTTAATTAATAATCCATGACATTTCTTTTACTCTTTTTATCAGTTGGTTTAGGATATCTAATCGCCTTGCTTTTAAAAGTAAAGGAAGTGAAGTCTTTATCAATATATTTAGCTTTCAGTGGTGCATTTTTATTAGCAGTTACAATTTTTGAGTTATTACCCGAAGTGTATCAAAATCCCTCAAAAGAAATTGGCATTTATATTATTGCAGGGATATTACTTCAGATTTTCTTAGAAATATTTTCCCAAGGTGCAGAACACGGACACGTTCACGAGCACAGTCATAAAAATAGTTTTCCTTGGCTGTTATTTATTAGTTTAAGTATTCACGCATTATTAGAAGGATTCCCTATTACAGAGGATAATAACTTATTAATTGGGGTAATGGTTCATAAAATACCTATTGCCTTAATTCTTTCTCTTTTTTTTATTAAAGCCAATTATAGTAAAACAACAACGCTGTTATTTTTGTTTTTATTTGCTTTAATGACACCAATAGGAAATTGGATTTCCCAAAATATGGTATTTACTCCAGAGGAATCAATAAAAATAACGGCGGTAACTATTGGAGTATTTCTTCACGTTTCTACAACTATTTTATTTGAAAGTTCTAAAAACCACCAGTTCAATATTTCAAAAATGACTGCTGTTATAGTTGCTATCTTGATTGCCTACATTTTGTAGTTTTATAATACAGCGCAATTACAGAGGTAGAAATAAAATAATAAACAAAAAAAACCTTCAGATTTAGAAATCTGAAGGTTTTTCAATAAAAATAAAGTTTATTTATTTCTTCTTGTCCTTAGGAGCATTAAACTTTCCACTCATTTCCATAGAAATAGCAGAACGCTCAAATTTCATTTTACCAGCAGAGGTTTCTAATATACAAGTACCATCTTCATTTAGTTCTAATACTTTTGCATGCATACCACTTTTGGTAATTATCTTGTCTCCCTTTTTTAATTCGTTAGCAAAATTCTTTTCTTGTTTTTGCTTTTTCATTTGTGGTCTTATCATAAAAAGATAAATAACCATAAATAATAATACAAGAGGGAAAAAGCTTTGTAATTGCTCCATAATAAATTAAAGTTTTAATTATTTAGAAGTTCCTCCTTTAACTGGTGCGCCAGCTTTAGGATTTACAAATGCTTTAATTTTTATAACTTCTTTTCCTGCTTCAGTATTTGCAGTTACAGTTACCGTTTTATTAACTTGGTTTTTTCCACTTCCGTTAAATTTCACTAATAATTCTGCAGTTTCTCCTGGAGCAACTGGAGTTTTAGGGTATTCTGGTACTGTACAACCACAACTACTTTTTGCATTTACAATTACTAAAGGTGCATCACCTGTGTTTGTAAATTTAAAAATGTGCTCTACTTTTGTCCCTTGTTCGATTGTTCCGAAGTCAAATTCAGTTTCATCAAATTTCATAACAGGGTGTTTACCAGCATCAGCATCTCTTGTTTCAGCTTCTGCAACTTTTTCTTCACTTACTTTATCTGCAGCATTTTCCTTACAAGAAGTAAAAACAAATGCAGACATAATAGCAATAATTAAGATTGATTTTTTCATTTTATATAGATTTATGTTTTAGCGGGGCTAAAATACTTATTTTTTATTGTTTATCTAAGCCCTCGGCCTATTTTATTCAATTTGTTTTCTGAGCTTAAATCTTTGACCATTTTATCTAAAATTCCATTAATAAAAATACTGCTTTTTGGTGTTGAGTATTCTTTTGCGACTTCTAAATATTCATTTATAGTAGCTCTTACGGGTATTGACGGGAAATATAGGAATTCTGAAATCCCCATCTTTAAGATAATCATATCAATTTCTGCAATACGTTCTTTGTCCCAATTTGGTGTTTTCTCATCAATACTTGCAGTTAATTCTTCGTCATTTAAAATTACTTTTTGCAATAATTGAAGCGCAAAGTCACGATCCTCATTATTTTTATACACGGCTGGTATTAATATAGCATCAACATTTTTCTCTGAAATTTTCTGAAGCATTTTTAAAACCAAGGTATTTACCAACGGAAAATCATCCAACCAAGAAAGTCTTTTGTCTTCAATGTATTCGTAAAATTTCTCGTTTGGTGCAATTACTTCTTTAAATATTCTGATTAAAAAATCTTTATCTTCAGAAAAAGTAGATTCTTTTTTTGAAATAAAATCCAAATACCAACCTTGTTCTTTTATAGCGTTAAAGATAATTGCTACATATTCTGAGTCGTTCTCCCAATAATTTAATTTTCTGTTTTTGATAATGTCTGTAAACTTTTCATTAGAATTAACTAATTCTATAATTCTATTATTTACAAAAACACGACTTGGGTTTTTTTCAGATTCAGTTGCAAAATATTTTTTTTGCGATATGGTAAGGTAATTTTCTGCTTGATCACGAAGTGCAATAAATAATTGAAGCATTAATAAATACAAGTCTTGCATTTGCTCCATATTATAAAGTAAAAACTTTTCTTGTTTTTCAAGGTTTTTTACCTCACTCTGATTGTAAGCATAAACAGATTGTAAAACTTTAACTCTAATGTGTCTTCGTGTTAACATAATTTATAAGAACGATAAAAAGGCATCGGAGTGCCTTTTTTAATTATTTATTAGTTTAATTGCTCTTTCGTATTCTTTAATCTACGGGCATCAATTCTTGCTTGTGCAACATCAAAAGCAGCTTGATGGGTAGTAATTCCATTTATTTCTGCATTTGTAAGAATCTCTAAAGTAGTATTGTATATATTTTCAGTTTTACGGATGATTTCTTTTTTTCCATAATTCTCTAATTCAGCATATACATTAATAATACCTCCTGCATTAATTAAAAAATCTGGTGCGTAAACAATTCCTTTTTGTTTAAGTAATAGTCCGTGTTTATTTTCTTCAGCCAATTGATTATTCGCTGCTCCAGCAATTACTTTCGCTTTTAATTGCGGTAGTGTTTCATCATTTATTGTTGCTCCTAAAGCACAAGGCGCATAAATATCCATTTCTTCAGCATATAAATTATCACCTTCATAAATTTTCACATTGTATTTGTCACGAATTTCTTCTAATCTTCCTTGGTTAATATCCGAAATAACAACTTTTGCCCCTTCGTTAGTTAAACTTTCAACCAATGCTTCCCCTACATTTCCAATTCCCTGAACATACACTAGTCTATCTTCTAATATCTCGGTTCCAAAAGCGTGTTTTGCAGCGGCTTTCATTCCCATATAAACTCCATAAGCAGTAATTGGTGAAGGATTTCCTGCACCGCCTTTTTCTTCAGAAATACCCGTAACATAAGGAGTTACTGTTCTTACTAAATCCATATCTTCTGTAGCCATTCCTACATCTTCAGCAGTAATATAACGACCTCCTAAAGAGTGAACGAATTCACCAAAACGCAACATTAATTCTGGTGTTTTTTGTGTTTTTGCATCTCCAATAATCACTGCTTTTCCACCTCCTAAATTAAGACCCGTTATTGCAGATTTATAAGTCATACCACGCGATAAACGCAACACATCATTCAATGCTTCCCATTCATTTTTATATTGCCACATTCGAGTACCTCCAAGTGCAGGCCCCATAACTGTATTATGAATACTAATAATTGCCTTTAATCCTGTATCTTTGTCGTTGCAAAAAACAACTTGTTCGTGATTATCAAACGACAACTGCCCAAAAACAGGGTTTAATTTTTTAAGATCATTTTTGTTAACTACTTCAGTCTCCATATATTGAATTTTTACATCCTTAAAAAGGACGTGCAAAAGTAGTTGTTTGCTAATAATCTCGCAATAATATTAAGATTAAATTATGACATTGTTAATAAATATTAGTTTCCTTTAAATGAAAGAACTTCAGCACCTTAACCATTATTTTAAGAAATATAGCGGAAGATTATTTTTAGGTTTAGCAATTACGATTATTGCTACCGTTTTTAAGTTGATTGTTCCAAAAAAAATAGGCGACATTATCAACATTATTGAAAGCTATATTAATGGAACCACCACCGATATTGAACTTGTAAAACACCAGTTACTAATCAATATTCTTATCATTTTAGGAACGGCGTTATTAGCAGGATTTTTCACTTTCCTAATGCGACAAACTTTTATTGTAGTTTCTCGAAATATAGAATTCGATTTAAAAAACGATATTTTTAAACAATACGAACGCCTTTCTCTTAAGTTTTACAAACAAAACCGAACCGGTGATTTAATGAATCGCATTAGCGAAGATGTTGGTAAAGTTAGAATGTACGCAGGTCCCGCTTTAATGTATAGCGTTACCAATATTACTTTGTTGGCAGTGACCTTAAGTTATATGTTTTACAAAGCACCAACACTAACTTTGTATGCTATTGCACCCCTTCCTATTTTATCGATTGCAATTTATAAATTGAGTGCAGCGATACATAAAAGAAGTACTGTTGTACAACAATATTTATCGAAACTAACCTCATTTACTCAGGAAAGTTTTAGTGGAATTTCTGTTATTAAAGCCTACGGAATAGAAACTAGAATCAATAAAGATTTTGATGAATTAGCCGAAGGAAGCAAACAAAAAAACGTAGACCTTGCCAAAGTACAAGCCTTATTCTTTCCATTGATGATTTTACTTATTGGATTGAGTAATATTTTGGTAATTTACATTGGAGGTACACAATATATCAACGGAAAAATAGAACATTTAGGAACTATTGTAGAGTTTTTAATTTATGTAAACATGCTTACTTGGCCAGTTGCCGTAGTAGGCTGGGTTACATCAATGGTACAACAAGCTGAAGCTTCACAAAAACGAATCAATGAATTTTTAAATGAAAAACCTGATATTGAAAACTTAAAAAAAACCGTTACAAAAATTAAAGGAGACATCGAATTTAACAACCTTACTTTTACCTATTCAGATACTAATATTACTGCCTTAAAGAATTTATCTTTCACAATAAAATCGGGTGAAACATTAGCAATAATTGGCAATACAGGTGCTGGAAAATCTACTATTTTAGAACTCATCGGAAGACTTTATGATGTGGAAGATGGGCAATTAAAAATTGATGATAAAAACATCAAATCGCTTCATATAGAAAACTTAAGAAGCAGTATTGGCTATGTACCACAAGATGCCTTTTTGTTTAGCGACTCCATTCTTAACAATATTAAATTCGGAAAAGAAAACGCAACAGATGAAGAAGTTTTTGAAGCAGCTAAAAAAGCTTCGGTTCATAAAAATATTATCAGCTTCAAAGAAGGATATGATACTATTTTAGGAGAGCGTGGCATCACTTTAAGCGGCGGACAAAAACAACGTGTTTCTATAGCAAGAGCAATTATAAAAAACCCTAATATTTTACTTTTTGATGATTGCCTTTCCGCAGTAGATACCGAAACTGAAGAAAAAATATTAAAAAGTATTGATATGATTTCATCAAATAAAACCACAATTATTGTGAGTCACCGGATTTCTTCTGCTAAAAATGCCGATAAAATTATTGTATTACATGAAGGTGAAATTATTCAGCAAGGAACTCATAATGAACTATTAACCCAAGAAGGCTACTATAAAGAATTGTATGCAAAACAACTTCTTGAAAAAGAAAATGAAGATTAATGTTGCTACAGTTAGATTTTTTTAAGATTTTTGACGAAACCTTAATAAAAACAATAAAATTATGAGTGATAATTATATGATGGAGAGAGAAGAAATTCATTCAAAAGTAATGCGCGCTGGAAGACGTACTTATTTCTTCGATGTTAGAGCTACCAAAGCAGGAGATTATTACCTAACCATCACAGAAAGTAAAAAATTTACCAATGACGATGGTTCATTCCATTACAAAAAACACAAAATCTACCTTTATAAAGAAGATTTTTCTGAATTTAAAGATAGCTTAAACGAGATGATTTCATTTATTATTGATGAAAAAGGCGAAGAAGTAATTAGCGATCGTCATCAAAAAGATTACAAAAGAGAAGACGACACCAATTCTGAAACAGAAGAAACCCCAACATCCAGTTTTACAGATGTTGATTTTGACGATATATAATTAGTATCCCCACTTAATTACTATAAACATCCCTTTAAATTTAGTTTGAAGGGATGTTTTTTTTTATCTTTATACGAAATAAATCCACTCACATGAAACACCTATTTAGCCTTTCATTATTACTACTTTCATCATCCCTTTTTTCACAAGATTACCATGTAAAGTTAGATTATTTTCTGCCAGATGATGTGACTTATAACAAAAACATTCCAACTCCCGAAAGCGTAATTGGTTACGAAATTGGTGATTGGCACATCACTCACGACAAGCTGGTTACTTATATGTATGAATTAGCAGAAGCAAGTCCACGAATTAGTATTGAAAACAGAGGCACTACTTTTGAAGGAAGACCTTTGCTCCTTGTATATATTACTTCGGAAGCAAACCATTCCAAATTAGAAGATATTAGAAAAGAACATGTTTCTCTTACTGAAACAAATTCAACCAACACAGATAATTTGCCCGTAGTGGTTTACCAAGGTTTTTCAATCCACGGAAACGAACCAAGTGGTTCCAATGCTGCAATGGTAGCAGCTTACTATTTAGCAGCTGCTCAAGGCGAAAAAATTGATAAAATACTTACTAATACAGTGATTTTATTTGATCCTTCCTACAATCCTGATGGCTTACAACGTTTTGCATATTGGGCAAATAGTAATAAAAGTAAAAACATAAACCCTGACCCAAATGATAGAGAATACAACGAGGTTTGGCCAGGCGGACGTACTAACCATTATTGGTTTGATATGAACCGAGATTGGCTTCCTGTACAATTACCAGAAAGTCAAGCACGAATTGAAACCTTTCATAATTGGTATCCAAATATTTTAACAGACCATCATGAAATGGGAACAAACTCTACGTTCTTTTTTCAACCAGGAATCCCCTCTCGAACTAACCCAATGACTCCTAAAAAGAATCAAGAACTTACGGGAGCTATTGCTAAATTTCACGGAAAAGCCTTCGATAAAATTGGAAGTTTTTATTATAGTAAAGAGAGTTTTGATGATTTTTACTACGGAAAAGGATCCACATTCCCAGATATTAATGGAGGTATTGGGATCCTTTTTGAGCAGGCATCCTCAAGAGGTCACGCTCAAGAAAGTGATAACGGAATACTCACTTTTCCGTTTACCATTCGCAATCAATTTACCGCAGCGCTTTCTACTTTAGATGCTGCTGTATCTATGCGAAAAGAATTATTAGATTATCAAAAAAACTTTTATAGCAATGCTAAAAAAGAAGCTTCAAAAGGAGGCGTTATTGTTTGTGGAGATGAAAAAGATGCAACAAAAGCATATCGACTTGCAGAAATTATGAAGCGTCATAAAATTGAAATTCACGAACTAACATCCAACTTTTCAAAAAATGGAAAAAACTATAAAAAGGGATATAGTTATGTAATTCCGAAGAACCAAAAACAACATCGTTTGATGAAGGCAATGTTTCAAAAACGAACCACTTTTCAAGATAGCTTATTTTATGATGTGAGCGCCTGGACGTTCCCTTTGGCGTTTAATTTGGATTATGAAGAAAACGAAACTAATAGCAGATCTGGCGATTTAATTACTCAATTAGAGAAACCTTCAATTGTAGTTCCAAATACTTCAAACTACGCATATTTAATAGAATGGCACGATTATAACACACCAAAAGCATTAAACAAAATTCTTGTCAAAGGATTGCGAGCAAAAGTAAGTATGAAGCCTTTTTCAGTTGAAAACAAAAACTATGACTACGGAACGATATTAATTCCTGTTCAAAACCAAAAGTTAAATGCTTCCGAGTTGGCTTCATTTATAAAAAAAGTAGCTTCCGAAAGTAATATAACTATCACAAGTGTAAGCACTGGAATGGCGAAAGGAATTAATTTAGGAAGCCCAAATTTCAGAATAATTGAACCACAAAAAGTTGCCTTAATTGTTGGTGATGGGATTACTCCTTACGATGCTGGTGAAATTTGGCATTTATTAGACCAGCGTTATGATATGTTAATTACAAAATTAGATACTCGTGATTTTTCTAGCACCGATTTAAGTAGCTATACCGATATCATTTTAGCGAATAGTTGGGGAAGTGCACTTAGTAAAGAAGAAGCAAAACAATTAAAAACGTGGGTTCAAAACGGAGGAACATTAATCGGTTATAAAAACGCAGGCAGATGGTTTAACAGTAATGAGTTGATGAAAATTAAATTTAAAAAGAAAGAAGATTCTACTCAAATAATTTCCTTTGAACAAAAAAGAAATTATTTTGGAGCACAGGTAATTGGCGGCGCAATTTTCGATACAAAACTCGATCGCTCTCATCCGATTGCTTTTGGATATAAAAATAATACGCTACCTGTTTTTAGAAATTCTACCATCTTTATGGAAGCCGACAAAAACAGCTATAACAATCCTATAAAATACACAGAGAGTCCTTTATTAAGTGGTTATATTTCAGATAAAAATCTTTCTGAGTTAAAAAACACGGCAATGTTTAAAGTAGGAAATTTAGGAAGTGGAAAAGTTATTTATTTTACAGACAATACCAATTTCAGAGCATTTTGGTACGGAACTAACAAACTATTAATGAATGCGATTTTCTTTGGTAACCATATGTAAATTAGATAGTTAATTAAGATTTGTTTTAAAATAGCAAAACCTTCATTTTTTGGTTTGGAATTTCCCTTTGAATACTATAACTTTATAATTAAGTAGTTTACAAAAAATAAAGTCAGTTATTCCAAAATATTTAATTAATGGGAGATCAAAAAATTAACACCATCACCGATAAAAAAGCAAGATCTAAATTTATTAGACAGTTACTCAATGATGTAGAAGCATTAGAGATAATGCTTGATAAAGGGTTATTTGAAACTAATATTACAAGAATTGGATCGGAGCAAGAATTTTGTTTAGTTACCGAAAACTGGCGACCTTCTAAAAAATCTGCCAAAATATTAAAAGATATTGACGACCCCCACTTTACAACTGAAATTGCTTTATTTAACCTTGAAATTAATTTAGATCCCATTGAATTAAAGAAGGATGCTTTTTCAAAAGTAGAAAAACAATTAACTACTTTACTTGCAAAAGCAAAAAAATCTGCTGAAAAATATAATAATAAAATTGTCCTTACCGGAATACTTCCAACCATTACAAAAAGAGAATTGGAATTTGATTATATGACGCCAATGGATCGTTATTGGATGTTGAATGATATGCTTAAGGAACTTCGAGGGAAAGATTTCAGAATGCATATTCGAGGGGTTGACGAACTATTTATCAAACATAATTCAGTGCTTTTTGAAGGTTGTAATACTAGTTTTCAGTTGCATCTTCAGATAGAACCAGACGATTTTCTTTCTAGCTATAATTGGGCACAAACCATTACTGGTCCCTTACTAGGAATCTGCTCAAATTCACCGTTATTACTAGGAAGAGAGCTTTGGAGCGAAACTCGAATTGCTTTATTTCAACAAAGTATTGACACCCGAAATTCTTCACACGCATTAGAAGATAAATTATCCAGAGTTTCATTTAGTAAAGAATGGGCAACAGGAAGTGTGTTGGAGATTTTTAAAACAGACATTGCTAGTCATAAAATTATTTTAGCAAAAGACATTGAAAACGATTCCTTAGAAGATATTAAAAATGGAAAAGTTCCGAAATTAGAAGCGCTAACTACGTTCAACGGCACTGTTTACAGATGGAACCGTCCTTGTTATGGAGTTGGAAATGGGAAAGCACACCTTCGGATTGAAAATAGATATATTCCTTCCGGGCCAACGATTTTAGATGAAATGGCAAACTTTGCTTTTTGGGTAGGTTTAATGAAGGGTCGACCATCAAAATTTGATGATATGCCTAGTGTGATGGACTTTAAAGATGCCAAAGCAAATTTTATCAAGGCAGCAAGAACCGGTAAAGAATCTGTAATGACTTGGATGGGCAAGAAAATTTCAGTTCGAGATTTAGTAGTTCAAGAATTAATTCCTATTGCTAAAAAAGGTTTAGAAAACGAAGGAATTGATAAAAAAGACATTGATCGCTTATTAGGAGTTATAAAAGACAGAGCCGAAAATATTACTGGAGCACAATGGGGAGTGAATAATTATCGCCACCTCAGAAAAACATTAAAACAAGATGATGCCCTTGGAGCATTAACCAAATTAATGTATAAAAATCAAGAAACAGGAATGCCTGTACATCAATGGCCAATGTATGAGAATTTACCTAATAAATACCAAGATGCTCATCTGGTTGGTCACGTAATGTCTACTCAATTGTTTACCATCCACGAAAACGATCTAGCAGATTTAGCAACCAGTATTATGGAATGGAAAGGCATTCATCACGTTCCTGTTGAAAACATAAAAGGGGAATTAGTAGGACTTTTAACTTGGGCACATTTAGAAAAATTTAAGAAAAATAAAAATTGCGATATTGATTGTGTTGTTGCAGATATAATGATGAAAAATGTTTACATTGCTCACCCTGAAACTAAAATTTTAGAAGCCATTCATTTAATGAAACTGCAGGACATTGGTTGCTTACCAGTGGTTCAAGAAAAATGTTTAGTCGGGATTATCACCATCAAAGATATAATTGCATAACAATGACGAAAGTTTTTAGTAAAGCTTTAAATGAGACGATTGAAGTCAATCGAATTATAGGAGAAATAAAAGGAAATCAGCCTGGACCTACTCTAATTTTTACAGCAGGAATTCACGGTAATGAACCATCAGGAATTTTTGCGCTCCATCAAGTTTTAAAGGAAATTGAAGGAAAAACCCTTCCAATAAAAGGAAATATTTATGCAATAAGCGGAAATTTAACCGCCTTAGAAAATGGTTCTCGATTTATAAATCAAGACCTCAACCGAATGTGGACTTCGGAACGAATGCAACAAATAAAATCTGGTAATATTGAAAAAGTTGGAGGAGATACTATCCAACAGCTAAATATTTTCAACATTATAAACAATATACTTACTACGGAAGAAGGTCCTTTTTATTTTATGGATCTTCATACTACTTCTAGTGAGACTATACCCTTTTTAACGGTGAATGATAGTTTAATCAATCGAAAATTCACCGAGCAATATCCAGTTCCTTTAATCTTAGGAATTGAAGAATATTTAGATGGTCCCTTATTAAGTTACATCAACGAATTGGGTTATGTAGCCTTTGGTTTTGAAGGAGGACAACACGATAGTCTTTCGTCTATTGAAAATCATAAAGCCTTTATTTATCAATCCTTAGTTTATACTGAAGCAATTTCAAAAGAAGAAATCGATTTTCAATGTTATTACGATTTACTAGCAAAAACTTCTGTTGATTCTCGAAATATTTATGAAATTTATTATCATTATAGAATCCAAGAAGATGAAAACTTTACTATGAAACCTGGGTTTTTAAATTTTCAACGAATTAATAAAGGTCAAGAATTAGCAGATAGTGACGGTGAAACAATTATTGCTAAACAACAAGGAAGAATTTTAATGCCTCAATACCAAAGTCAAGGAGATGATGGTTATTTTTCAATTAGAAGAATTCCCTCTATATTTTTAAAATTATCAAGTTATGTTAGGAAAATAAGACTCGACAAAATACTACCCTTGATGCCTGGAGTAAATTGGCTTTCTGACAAAAAAGACACACTCATTGTAAACCGGAAAATAGCTTGGTTATTTGCCAAACAATTTTTTCATTTATTGGGCTACCGAAGTAAAAAAATTGATGAAAATCATTTGGTTATAAAAAATAGAGAAGCGGCTTCAAGGAAAGAAGAATATGAGAATGTTTTGTGGCTTAGAAATTAAAATTCTGTGTTTCAGAACTTGCTCCTTTAAATTCCAAAATCATTTCCTTAACAATATCAGCAGCGGGTTTTACCTCATTAATTAAACCTGCAACTTGACCAATTTCTAACTCACCATTTACCAAATCCCCTTCAAACATCCCTTTTTTGGCTCTTGCTCTTCCAAGTAATGCTCTAATATCTTCAACCGATGGATTCGTTTTATAGAGTTCCATTACTTCTTTTGCAAAATTATTTTTCAATAACCGTACTGGTGCCAATTCTTTTAAGGTTAAGATTGTATCACCGTCCTTAGCCTCAGCAACCATATTTTTAAAAGCAATATGCGCACTGGATTCTTTACTGGCAACAAATCTACTACCTACTTGAACACCATCGGCACCCAACATCATAGCAGCTAACATTCCTCTACCTGTTGCAATTCCTCCTGCTGCTATTAATGGAATTTCTAGCTTTTCTTTTACCATTGGAATCAATGTAAAAGTGGTAGTTTCTTCTCTTCCGTTGTGTCCTCCAGCTTCAAAACCTTCAGCAACCACAGCATCTACACCAGCTTCTTGCGATTTTAATGCAAATTTTACACTGCTCACCACATGAACTACCGTTATTCCGTTTTCCTTTAATCTAGAAGTGTGCGTTTTTGGATTTCCTGCGGAAGTGAATACAATTTTCACTCCTTCTTCAATAATAATCTGAATGATTTCCTCAATATTTGGATATAACATTGGAACATTCACCCCAAAGGGTTTATTGGTTGCTTTTTTACATTTATGAATATGTTCCCGAAGTACTTCAGGATACATTGATCCAGCTCCCAAAAGCCCCAATCCTCCAGCATTACTTACAGCACTTGCCAATCGCCAACCGCTGTTCCAAATCATTCCTGCTTGAATAACTGGATATTGAATATTAAAAAGTTCGGTAACTCTATTCTGCACTATTTTTTAATAATTTTAAAACTAATTTTCTGGTTCTTTGAGAAAATAGTTGCAATGTACATTCCTGTTGTTAAAGCTTCAATATTTATTGAATTTGAATTCTTAGAAATTGTAGTTGATAATACTTCAGTTCCAATAATAGAATACAAGGTGATTTTTGCTTCTGAAATTCCTTCAGGAAAAGAAACATTAATAATTGAACTTGTAGGATTTGGATATAATGCAAAATTTGAAAGTAAAAATTCATCTTCAATTCCTAATTGTTGTAGTGCCAAATACGCCTCTTCAAAATTTGGTATCCCATAACCCATTTGATCTGTTGGGTTACTATATAAATGGGATGCTTCTCTAACAACTTGCATTACCTCATTGTTTGGAGTCTGTGGTCTAGATTGCCATAAACATGCAACCACACCTGTCATTATTGGAGAACTAAAAGAGGTTCCACTAGAAAAATTAACATTTCCACTTGTACTTATAACTGCAGCACTTGATCCTTGTGCCATTACATCTGGCTTTATTCTTCCATCTGTTGTTGGACCAATAGAACTAAATGAAGCATAATTTCCATTAGAATCAACCGTACCAACTGTCAACATTCCCGGAGAATCTCCTGGAGTTCCAACGTAAGTAAACCCACCTCCATCATTACCTGCAGAGGTTACTAAAATCATTCCTTTATCAAATGCAATATTTGCTCCTCTTGCTGAAAAAGTAGTTTGCCCATCTAAATCTTCATAACTATGATCGTAATTTGGATTATCAAAATCTTGGTAACCCAAACTTGTATTAATAACATCTACTCCTAAACTATCTGAACGCTCTAACGCTTCTACCCACCAAGCTTCTTCTGCAGGAGTTTCTGTTGGGCCATATTCTGTAACAAATAAATAATAAGATGCTTGAGGAGCGGTTCCTACAAATTGATCTTGTAAAAAACCTCCAATATCACTTGAAGTGTTTAAACCATGAGAACTGGTCCCATCTACATTTGTCGTTCTTGCTTCAAAATCATAAGTTCCTAATAACCTACCTTCATTTCTCATTTTATCAAAACCAGGGTTAGTTTGAATAGTTGGAAATCCAGCATCAAGTACAGCGATTACCATTCCGTCTCCAGTAAAATCTAATTCGTGTAAATAATCACCCGAAAGCATCTCAATCTGGTTGGCTGCTGCTCCATAATTATAAGTAATTCGTGTATTAGAAGCCTCAATTTCTTCTGAGGCAAATTTATCTTCCAATGGAGTCCCTCCAGGAAAAAGATTTAAACTTGGATTAGCATATTCAATATCAACTACAAAAGATAGGTTTGTAAGTGCATCAATATTGGATTGAGTTCCTATTACGTGAACACAATTCATCCATTTAGATTTTGCGAGAACTGTTACTCCTGTCGCATTTTTAACTTGTGTAATATAATTTTCATTAACCGGAACATCACGTTCGTCTATTGGAGTTCCTTGTAGTGCCTTACGATCAATAGCATCTTGTGTCATAATTAATATTGGATCTGCTAATGAAGCAGCTACATTTTCTTTATCTGCAAAAAACACCCAAGCAGCTTCCTGTTGAGCATAACTTTGCTGAACTAACATAATCACAAATAATAGTATTAATTTTTTCATATCTCTTTTTTTATAGTATTAATACACAACAATTTTAAAACGTTATATCTAATAAATTAATATTATGAAATCACTCCACTCCCAACCAATTCTTCGCCTAAATACCAAGCAACAAATTGCCCTTCAGCGATAGCGGATTGCGGATGTTCAAAGATAACATAAAGACCTGAATTTAATTGATGCAAAGTTGCTTTTTCTAACTTTTGCCGGTATCTAATTCGTGCTAAAACTTCTAATGTATCTCCTGTTTTTATTTTTTTATCGGTTCTAATCCAATGAACCTCATTATTTGCAACTCGTAAGCCATATCTGTAAAGTCCTGAGTGGTTTTTTCCTTCCCCCACATAAATAATATTTTCTTTTACATCAGTCTCTATTACAAATAAAGGTTCTTTTTTCCCTCCTACTCGTAAGCCTTTTCGTTGTCCTTTTGTAAAATAATGTGCTCCTTGATGTGCTCCTACAACAGTGCCGTCTTCTTTTCTGTAAATGAGGTTTTTAGATAAATAGTTCAATCTTTCTTCTTCGGAAGTAAACACTGGCATTTCTTTATTATAGTCAGTGAAATCTGAAGGAATTTCAATTATTTCCCCTTCTTTGGGTTTTAATTTTTGTTGAAGAAACTCGGGAAGCCTTACCTTACCAATAAAACAAAGCCCTTGTGAATCTCTTTTATCTGCAGTTACTAAATCTTGTTCTTTTGCAATTTGACGTACTTCAGGTTTTAATACTTCGCCAATAGGAAATAATGTTTTTGATAATTGCTCTTGTGATAACTGACATAAAAAATATGATTGATCTTTGTTAGGATCTTTTCCTGCAAGTAAACTATAGGTTTCTTTACCATTTTCTTCAATTATACCTTTACGACAATAATGACCAGTAGCCACATAATCCGCTCCAAGATCTAAGGCTATTTTTAAAAATACATCGAATTTTATTTCACGATTACAGAGTACATCTGGGTTAGGTGTTCTTCCCAATTCATATTCCCGAAACATATAATCTACAATCTTTTCTTTGTATTGTTCACTTAAATCTACAGTTTGAAACGGAATCCCTAGTTTTTCGGCAACTAACATAGCATCGTTGCTATCGTCTAACCACGGACATTCATCTGAAATTGTTACAGAATCATCGTGCCAATTCTTCATAAAAAGACCTATAACTTCATAGCCTTGCTCCTTTAAAAGATAGGCTGCGACACTAGAATCTACTCCTCCACTAAGACCGACTACTACACGTTTCATATCTTTAAATTATATTTTTTAGTGGTAACATATGTGTTCGCTATTAATCATTCCGTTGTATGATAAAAGTTTTAACATGCTCGTTTCATATTTATTTTTTCTTGCAAAGGCGCTAAGGCGCAAAAGGAAGGTATAAGGTTGAGTTTTAAAAATTAGACTGCAAAGTTAGATAAACCTTACAGGATTACAAAACATGAAGACAAAGGTTTAAGATAGAGAGTTTGTTTTTATATAATAAGATTGCTTCGCCCAAAAAAGGACTCACAAAGACGTTGTTAATGATGAGTTCTTGGTTTTGGAAAAACCTCTTCTTTTACAAACTTTCCGTTTTTATAGGTTTTCCAGATACCGTGTTTTTTTCCTTCTTTGTAGTTTCCTTCTAATGTGATATTTCCACTACCATCATAATAGCTAGCCGGCCCGTGAAGTTCGTCATTTTTATACAATAGTTTTTTTAATAAAACTCCTGTTGGAGAATAGTAATTATTTTTTCCTTGTTTGATTCCATTTACATAAGTCACTTCTTCTGCAATTTTACTATTTAAGTAATAGGTGATTTTTTGTCCATCTAATTTTCCGTCTTTATAAAATTCTTTTGTCATTATAACATTGGAATTCTTTTTATGGTAATAGATCCATTCACCAACTCGGTTTTTACCAATCATTTTCCCTTCACTTATTGCTTTTCCCTTTTTGGTTAAGTATTTTACTAAAGCTGAATTATCTTGATCGTTAAAAGTTTTTATTACAGAAGGCTTACTTAAACAATCTTTGCAATAATATTTAAAAATCCCAATTTCTTTTCCGTGATTAAATTGACCTGAATATCTTATTTGATCAGATTTTTCATACTTCTTTTCCCAAATACCATGACGTTTTCCTTGGGCATCAAATTGATTGATTTCAGATTGAGAATTAGCAGTAAAAATGCTAAAAACCACACTTAATATGATTAGAAACTTGAGCTTCATAATTGTGTTTTATTTTAAATAACAAAAGTATAACGTAAAAATAGCAAGACTATTGATGCTTAACAAAATTTTAATTTTCGTCTGGAAGTTTTAAGGTCATTCCAATATCCAATAATAAGTCGTCAACGTGCCCCGCCACACCATTTTTTTTCATGTTAACGTGAATATGTGAATTTCTAGTATGATGTGTAAAGATTGTTTTATGCTTTTCTGAATAAAAGCCTAGCATCTCCACTTCTTTGTTTTTTATAGTTCCATACATCCCTACTGTTTTATGCTTTTTGTGTGTATGAATGGTGTCACCATCTTTCCAATTTATCACATGCCAATCGAATTTTTGAATAACACCTTCCAATAAAAAAGGAAATGGTTCTTCAGTATTTATTCCGTTTTCAGTAGCTGCTTTTTTTACAAAATTTTCTAATTGCTCATACGTAATCACCACAGCTGGAATTTTTAAATCTTTCCATTTTTCTACAGAAGCATATACTAATAAGGTTGCTCTTTTATTAAAAGTTTTATCGGTTTTTAAAGTGTTATTACTAACATATGAAATTGCTGGAACGCTATTAAAAATCTGAATCTCCCCTTTTAAGTTTTCCAAAGCACCCAAAGCATAGAAATTTTTTACATCCTTAAATTTTGACAATTCAACCTTACCTGAAATATCCCCCTTTTGCATCATGTTTTTTAAAGCACCGTTATATTCTACTTTAAATTGATGTGACTCTTCTTTAGGTGATTGACAGGATATTATTGTGATTGCCATAAGACTTATTAAAAAACCCTTCATCTTTATTAACTTAAATTAAAAACTCCCTTTCGGGAGTTTTTATAATTATTATTTTCTTTTGTTATTCTTTTTTTGCTCCTCTGCTTGCTCCATCATTTCAGACATTTTACGCTGAAATTTATTTTGCTTTTTAGGTTTCTTTTTATTTTCCTGGATTTTTGCGTGAATCTTATCTTCGTCAATGATAAAGTTTTTTATCACTAGCATAATTCCGATAGTAATTAAATTCGAAACAAAATAATACAATGATAATCCACTGGCATAATTATTAAAGAATACCAACATCATTAAGGGTGATAAATACATAATAAACTTCATATTTGGCATCCCTTCTTGCTGCTGTTGCATGGATTGTCCCGTTGTCATCATCATATAAATAAAGATAGCAATAGAAGCTAAAATTGGGAATAAACTTACGTGATCTCCATAAAATGGAATATAAAACGGAAGCTCAGCCACTACATCAAAACTTGATAAATCGTCTGCCCAGAGGAAACTTTTCTGACGTAAATCGAAAGCACTCGGGAAGAAGGTAAATAAGGCATAAAACACCGGAATCTGCAATATGGCAGGGAGGCAACCTTTTAAGGGACTGGCACCAGCAATAGTTTGAAGCTTCATTGTTTCTTGTTGAATCTTCATTTTATTTCCTTTAAACTTCTCTTTAATCTCGTCTAACTCTGGTTTTAAAACCTTCAGTTTTGCTTGCGACAAATACTGTTTGTACTGAACTGGAGACATTGCCAATTTTATTAAAATGGTCAACATTATAATAGCAATTCCCGCAGGTAAAAATCCATTTAAAAATGAGAATAACGGGATTATTATGTGCTTGTTTAAGAATCCAAAAATCCCCCAACCCATTGGCATTGCTTCATCTAAATTTCTGTCATAGGATTTAAAAACTTTATAATCTGTAGGTCCATAATACATATTCATATCATAGGAAAGCCCACCAGATTTAGGTTCTAACAACATTCTTGCTCCATATTTTTTTGTATAGATGGTATCTATCTCTTCATCTTTCACTAGGTCTTGTGAACTTAAAGCAACCTCTTTAAAAGGTGTGTCGGTAAGTATCATAGAGCTGAAGAAATGCTGACGAAAATTCATCCAAGTTACTTCTTTCTCTAATTCATCATCATCACCTGTAGGAGATAATTTACTATGTTTCCCTCCGTTTTCGTGTTCGTAAGTTAAACGAGAATAACGGTTTTCGTAAGTGATACTTTTTGCGTGACGATAACCAATAAAATTCCAATCTAAATAAATTGGTTGCGAAGTATTCATTACATTTTCAAGCCCTTGTGTTTTAATGCTGAAATTCAGCATAAAATCATTAGGAAGTAATTCATAACGATATTCAATAAAGTTATTTGCTGAAGTTTTTAGCTTCATAGAAAGCACTTTATTTTCTCCGTTAGTTGAAACCGATGGTTCGAAAAATAAATCTTGAGTATTTAGTAATCTATTTTCCGCATTAAACTGAAGGTTTAATGAAGAGTTTCCGTCTTTAATTAAATAAACTGGAGTGCCATCGTAAATGGTTGGTCCTATTAATTCGGCTTCAATAATATAACCTCCTTTGTTGCTAATGGTAAGTTTTAAAACTGCGTTTTCAATAACTGTAGTTGCTTCAGTTGCAGAAGGCAATGTTCCTGAATAGGCAAAAGACCCCAATCTGTTTTGAAGTTTTGTTAAACCCAAAGAATCTCCAGTGTTTACAACTGCCAATTCACTGGTTGCCTTAGTAAGTGTAATATCTTCTTGCCCTTTTACTTCTTCAGCTTTACGCTCGTTTTCAATGATTTCGGTTGTTGCTTTCTCTGCTTCTTGGGCTTTTAATTCCTCTTCAGTTGGTGCATTTTGCCACAACATATACAATAAGATTCCTCCTATTAATACAAAACCTATAATTGAATTTAAATCAAATTTCTTTTCTTCCATATATATTTCCCGAGAAATCGGGTAAATTAATTTATTATTTTGAGTAGATTCTGAATCAAGTTCAGAATGACATATTATTTTGAAAATAATTTGTCAAATATCCTACCTTTTTTTGAAAATCGACAAATTGTCGTATTAATTATTTTTTAAATGTTCGTTAGCTGCTTTCACAAAAGCTACAAATAATGGATGTGGATTGGCAACCGTACTTTTATATTCTGGATGATATTGCACACCTACAAACCAAGGATGATTTTTAATTTCTACAATCTCCACCAAACCAGTTTCTGGGTTAACTCCTGTTGCCTTCATTCCTGCTGCTTCTAATTCTGCCCGATAATCTTCGTTATATTCATACCGATGTCTGTGACGCTCGTCGATTGTTTTTGTTTTATAAATTTTACCCACAATACTATCTTCCACCAAATCACATTTCCAAGAACCTAAGCGCATCGTGCCTCCTTTATTGGTAATGCTTTTTTGTTCGTCCATTAAATCGATTACTGGATGTGGTGTGTTTTTATTCATTTCGGTAGAATTGGCATCTTTCAATCCAAGTACATTTCTTGCATATTCTATGACTGCCATTTGCATTCCCAAACAGATTCCTAAATATGGTAGTTTGTTTTCTCTTGCATACCGGACGGCTTCAATTTTACCTTCAATTCCTCTTTCACCAAAACCTGGTGCTACTAAGATTCCGTGTAACCCTTCTAACTCTTTAGCAATATTAGTTGCATCTATATGTTCTGAATGAATAGAAATCACTTTCACCTTCACTTCATTGTCAGCTCCAGCGTGAATGAAGGATTCTAAAATTGATTTGTATGAATCTTGTAATTCTACATACTTTCCAATCAGACCAATTTTCACTTCACTTTTAGGATTTTTATGACGTTTTAAGAAACTATTCCAACGGTCTAAATTTGGTTCATTAAAACCAGTAAGGTTTAATTTTTCTAAGGTAATTATATCTAAGCCTTCCTCTAACATCAAATTAGGAACATCATAAATGGTTGAAGCATCAATAGACTCGATCACTGTTTCTTTCTTTACATTACAAAACAAAGCCAGTTTTCTTCTTAAATCATCTGGTAGATGATACTCTGTTCTACATACTAAAATATCAGCTTGAATCCCGCTTTCCATTAATGTTTTAACAGAATGTTGCGTAGGTTTAGTTTTTAATTCGCCTGCTGCTTTTAAATATGGTATCAAGGTAAGATGTATCACCAAAGCATTGTCATCTCCTAGTTCCCATTTTAACTGACGAACTGCTTCAATGTATGGTAAAGACTCAATATCACCAACGGTTCCTCCTATTTCAGTAATCACAATATCGAACTCTCCTGTTCTTCCTAAAAGCTGAACACGTTCTTTAATTTCGTTAGTAATATGAGGGACTACTTGTACTGTTTTTCCTAGAAATTCACCTCGTCGTTCTTTTTCAATTACACTTTGGTAAATTCTACCAGTGGTTACATTGTTTGCTTGAGAAGTAGTCACGTTTAAAAAACGCTCGTAATGGCCCAAATCCAAATCGGTTTCTGCTCCATCATCGGTTACATAACATTCGCCGTGTTCGTAAGGATTTAAGGTGCCTGGATCTACATTAATATAAGGATCTAATTTCTGAATGGTTACTCGATAACCTCTAGCTTGCAGTAATTTAGCCAGAGAAGCTGCAATAATTCCTTTTCCTAAAGAGGAGGAAACTCCGCCCGTAACGAAAATGTATTTTGTGGTATTCATTTGTCTTGTTTATACGGGATGCAAATATACAGATAAATGTTGAAGAGAAACAAGAAATGTAAATTTTAGTTAATCAAAAAAAATGACTTAAGATCGTTTCGCTTAGCGACTTATGATGAACGACACTTTTTAATTAACGGATAATCATATTATAGTATTCAAATCAAGTCATACATCGGATGTCGTCTTATCGTGAATCTTTATTTTTATTTAATGAGTTTTCGAATTAGATCTTCCAGTCCGTTAATTTTTATCTCATCCATTTCTTGCATCATTCTTCCGAGCTTTCCTTGTGGGAACCCTTTTCGCTTGTACCAAACGTAATAATATTCGGGAATATTTACGAGGTAGTACCCTTTAAATTTTCCGAAAGGCATTTTGTAATTTGCGAGTTCTATTAAATGATTAGGGTTAATTTTTTATAAGTTTTCCGAAATAAGTCTTTTTATCACCAATAGAAATGGTATAAATATAAATCCCTGATTTCAAATTAACTCCACTACCATCATTTCCATTCCAAGTAATTATATTATTTCCAACAACACCATCAATTCTTATTGTTTTTACTAATTTACCACCAATAGAGTATATATTAACTAAAATTTCATTGGCTTCTTTTAAATTCACAAATGCTTTTGTTTCATCAGAAAATGGATTTGGAAAAAACTTCAATGCATTTGATTCGTTTTCCATAAACTCTTCAATTCCTAAAGTGCCGCCATCTCCTAAAGATGTAAAAGGACTTAAAACTTGATAACAAATACTAGTTTCCTCAATAATTGCTAAAATTTCTTCTGCCTCAGGCGATCCTTCTGGAAAAGAATAATAGTCTATAAGCAAGCTTTCAAGTTTATTTTTCGCCCATAATTTTGGCAAAAAAGCATAACCTTCATTATTTTGATCACTTAAATTAAAATCATAACTATACTCTACATTTTGATTAAAGGCTGTTCCTGTCAATGTTAATGAAATATCTTGTGGAACAGTGTATCTTCCAGTAAAAATTAATTGTTGCCCTTTATATAAGTTTGGCAATGGGTCTGGATAAACATTATTTATAGCTCCTATTGGCTCGACCGTAATTATAGGGTTTAATAATACGGGATTTCTAATTGTTAAATAAAAATTAGAAATTACATCTGTAATTTCATCATCCCCAAGAAAAGTAACAAACCCATTATTTTGTACTGCAAGTAAAGTTAATAAATCTGTTGTTACATTTTCTCCAATTCCAAAAGTAAACAGGAATATCTCAGTTTCATTTGCTAAAATTGTACTTTGTACAATATCTAATATTGCACTTGTATTAGTCTGCCCAGAAGTAGCTTGTCCATCTGTAAAAAACACAATTATATTAGCACTATCTTCAGAAATCGCATCAAATTGATTGATTGAAACTACTAAAGATTCGGATATATTTGTTCCTCCACCTGCACTAATATTATTTACATATGTTAAAGCATTATTTCTGTTTTCAACAGTATATTCAACTAAACTAGGGCTAAATGAGTCAACATCACTGCTAAAGTCAACAATATTAAAATAATCGCCAAAATTCAAGTTATTTACAATAAAGTAGGCGGCATCTTTTGCCTGTTCAATCTTATTACCAGTCATGCTACCCGACTTATCAACTACAAGAATAAAATTTTTATCAATTACCTCTGTATTAGCATTAGACTCAGGTTCTACAACTAATCCAAAAAAACCATTCCCAAAATTATCACATTCATTTACCCCTTCTTCTAAAAAGGTGCTAAAAGGAATTACTCCCAATTCATCTGAAGCTAATTCGTAAATAATAAGAATATCATTAATTGAAGTTGATTCATTTACATTAATTGTTACTGTCGCTACATTACCATCATTTGATATTGTTCCTACATTGTTTAAAAGCTCAATATTATCTATTGTTCTGTCAGAAAATAAGTTAAAGTCAAAATTTTGAGAATTTACTATAATCCCAGATTGAATAAGTGAATAATCACTAGGGTATTCAAATGTTACGTTATTAAAACTATAGCTTAGTAATTCTACATAAGTTAATTCAACTTCAATAACACTGTTTTCTTCTATTTCATCATTAAACAGAAAAAACAGAGGAGAACTACCTAAGTAATTTACCAAGTTAGGATGCATATTATTATTACCTCCCCCTCCTGGATCACCTCCAACTTCAAATATTGCAATTTCCCAATCACCATTATTTATCTTCCATCGCAATTGAGTCACTGAAGCTCCATTAGGTACAGGAAAGCCATATTTTATAACCTGAGAACCCAATCCCAAATCATTAATAAAAACTTGACTAGTTATTATTGTGCCTATTTGATTTTGAACATTTACATCAATTTGAGTTCCTGTTAATGTTAAATAAACTCCCTCTTCTTCATCAACAATTACAACTCCATTAGCAAATGAAAATTGAGATAAAAATAGTACGATAAAAACTTTTAAAAATATTTTCATAACATCTAATTTTGTACAATTTACAAAATTAAAATTATTTCCAACGTACATATTTCATTAATTGCTGTGCTACGTAGTTTTCCCATTCTAATTCTTTTTCTGGGATTTTTGAATGTTCTGATTCTCTATCAAATTTTTTTTGCATATCAACCCTTTCTTCATCTATTTTGTAAAAGAGTTTTTCTAATTCCGAATTCATTTCGTCAGAAAATTTGGTTTCTTCAATCATTTTTCTGAGTTTCCGTGCATGTAATTCAGAAATATCGAAATGAGTCTGTTCGTGCTTCAGAATATAATCGGAAGCGTCCTTTTTACTATACCAAGACCTATTTGGGTAAAAATTACACGTGACTTTAACGTTTACTTCTATATTCCCGTTACTATCACCAAAAGAAGAATATGAATAAGCAATACCCGAACTTGTACTTGCAACAAAACCACTTCCGTTGGCGGTTGGAGATTTAAAATCTGACCAAGTAAGTTTGTTATTGACTGTCCAAGGAATTTTATCTTCTTGTAAATTGAAAGAAAAAAATACAGCGATAAATACTATTGGAATAAATTTCATAAAAACTATAACGAAATTAGAAGGTAATTATTGAAAGAACCATTTATTCAACCACTTCCATCTTAAGTTCATGATTATATTTTACAATGTAAAAAGCTTGATTTATATATCCTGTATTTTGACTAAAAATATATTGAAATTTATTCTCAATATATTCTGTTTGAATTTCGTTTCCTGAAGCTTCTTCAAGAGTTTCAGCATTGGCTAATCTTAGCAGAACATCATAAGTGACATCAAAACCACGGATGGTATATTTATTTGGAAGCACCCCATATTTATTTTTATAACTCACTAAAAAAGGAGTCATAATATCATACTCGTAATGCTTACTCACCGACGGAAAAGTAAAATTTAATTTTGCAAGGTGAGGGTTAGAAACATCATCGTATTCAAATGCTTTATTCTTATTAATCGCAAAAAGGCGAATTTTTATTTCTTTAGATTCATAACCTTCCGTGTTAATTATTTTTCCTAGAAAACCATTCAATAAGCCAACTACATTACTGACTAAAATAGAGTTGTCGGACTCTAAGATCACCCAATTTTCTTTATTTGAATCTAACTTTGCTTTAATATTTTCAACATACAAATAATTTCCTTTTTCAGGAGTAATGGTTTTTGCATTGGGCAATGCTTTCATAATTATTCCTTTATTTTAGTCCATTCCTTACCCGTAATCACAATAACAGTAACCGTATCTTGATGTTTCTTAATATAGTTTAACAATGCACTTCCCCTCAATTCATTGGAAGGTATGGTCTGGTACAAGTTAGAATATTGCTTAATTTTCACCTTGCTTAAAGGTGAAAAAACCGGAATATTTTCTGACTGTAAACTGGAAGCCACTTTCTCTATATTTTTGCTTAATAAAGGGCCAATAACAGCGTCCACATTATCAAAATCATTTGTTTTTAATATCTGTCCAACTTTAGTCACACTGCCTTCTGTATCAAAAATATCTATCTGAGTTGAAATATTATTATCCTTAGCAAATTCGGTTGCCATTAAAACTCCACTGTAAAAATCTATAGCGGCTCTAAGAGTCCCGTCAGTTTTTAATAATTCTTTATTTACATCGGTGGAATCTAAATAAATTTTATTTAAATTAAACGGAAGCATCACCACCAAATGTTTCTTTTTATAATTTACTATATGATCTTCAAGGTTAACGGCTTCAAATTTATTTACATCAATTTCACTTTTCGGAATCTTTAAAATCATTCCTTCTTTTAAACCGTCTTTCGCATACGGATTTAATGAAACAATTTCTTCTTGAGAAAGTCCTAATTTAACTTTTAATCTGAAAAAACCCTCTTTTGGTTGAACCACATAATACTCAAAATTAGCTTCTTCAATTATTGTAGAATCGTCTGAAATCACTTTATTTGGAACTACAATTTCCTCTCCTATCTGAAGACTTTCTCCCATAGTTGGATTTAGTTGCTCTAATTCAGCAATCGAGATCCCATATTTTCTTGCAATACCGTATTTGGTTTCTTTTGGCAACACAATATGTTTTGAAACTGTGTCTTTTTCAACCTCTATAGTTTCTGTATTTATAGCTGTTTTTCCAAAAACAGGAATATTTAATTTTTCTCCTTTTTTAACTTCCCTAGCATACAGATTTTTATTGTATTTTTTTAAATCATCTTCGGTAATATTATATTTTAAAGCGATGCTCTTTATGGTTTCTTTACGTTTTACTCGGTGTTTTCTTAAATCTTTAAGAACAACTGACCTTTGAGCAGTAACAATTAAAAAATCTCCTGTTTTAATTCCGTTTTTGACATCTGGATTTAATTGATATAATAAACTTTCAGAAACACCGTATTGTTTGGCAATGCTGTAAATAGTTTCGCCTTTTTTTACGTTATGACTTGCAAATTCTTGTGCAAAAGTAGCAGTGGCTAAAAAACTAAAAAGAAGTATAAAAAATATGTTTTTCATTTAATGGTTTTTATTTTATCCTGAAGCTAAGCTTCTTAATTGGTACTATTAACTTCTCACTTTTTACAAATTATTCCCATTCAATAGTTGCAGGTGGTTTTGAACTTATATCGTACACTACTCTATTAACGCCTTTTACTCTATTTATTATATGATTGGACGTTTCTTGTAGGAATTTATAAGGTAAATCTACCCAGTCTGCTGTCATTCCATCGGTGGACTCTACTGCTCGTAAAGCTACCACTTTTTCGTAAGTACGTTCATCGCCCATTACTCCTACGCTATTTACCGGAAGTAACATCGCTCCTGCTTGCCATACTTTGTCGTACAATCCCCATTTTTTTAATCCGTTGACAAATATCGCATCTACTTCTTGTAATATACGAACTTTTTCTGCCGTAACATCTCCAAGAATTCGAATTCCTAATCCGGGCCCAGGAAATGGATGTCTTCCTAATAACTCGGCATCAATTCCCATTTCTTTTCCTACTCTTCGCACTTCATCTTTAAAAATCATTCGCAAAGGTTCTACCACTTTCAGTTTCATAAAATCTGGTAATCCTCCTACATTATGATGTGATTTAATGGTTGCTGAAGGACCTCCTGTTACCGAAACACTTTCAATAACATCTGGATAAATGGTTCCTTGTGCCAACCAATGCACATCTTGTACCAAATGTGCTTCATCATCAAAAACTTCTATAAAAACACGTCCGATGGCTTTTCTTTTAAGCTCTGGATCACTAATTCCTTTTAAGGCATCTAAAAACCGTTCCGAAGCATCAACTCCTTTTACATTCAAGCCCATATGCTCGTATTGGTCGAGTACACTTTGGTATTCATCTTTCCGAAGCAAGCCGTTATTTACAAAAATACAATACAGGTTTTTGCCAATGGCTTTGTGCCATAAAACCGCTGCGACGGTAGAATCTACACCACCACTCAGACCTAAAACCACTTTATCGTTTCCTACTTTTGCTTTTATATCGGCTACCGTAGTATCTACAAAAGCAGCAGGTGTCCACGTTTGTTCCACCTTAGCGATGTTCACTAAAAAGTTTTCTAATAATTGTTTCCCGAAGGTCGTATGATACACTTCTGGATGAAACTGAATCGCATAGGTCTCTTCACCATCAATACGATAAGCTGCATTTGCTACGTCTTTGGTGCTTGCTAAACGGATTCCATTTTCAGGAAGTTTCGCAATGGTATCGCTATGACTCATCCAAACTTGACAGTCTTTTTCGAAGCCGTTGAATAAGGTTTCATTTTCAGAAATTTCAGAAAGATTGGCACGACCATACTCGCGAATGTTGGAAGGCTCTACACTACCGCCATTAAAATGCGCTAAATATTGAGCACCATAACAAACGCCCAACAAAGGTTTTTGCCCTTTGATTTTTGAAAGATCTGGATGTGGCGCATTTTCAGCACGAACCGAAAACGGACTTCCCGATAAAATTACCGCTTTAAAGCTTTCTATGTTTTTTGGAACTTTGTTAAAAGGGTGGATTTCGCAGTAAATATTTAACTCTCTAACGCGTCTTGCAATTAGTTGAGTGTATTGCGAACCGAAATCTAAAATTAGGACGTTGTTTTGCATCCGCAAAAATAAGCTAAAAAAATAGTTTGTTAAACTGTTTTAAATAAATTTTATGGATTTAATAACTTTGTATTAATAGGGGGATTTACCTCAATAATTATTATGTTAATAATGGTATCTTCGTTTAACGATTTATAAAGACTATTAAAACTAACTATGAAAATTTATCAATTAATTACTCTTTTACTTATAAGTTCTCTTGCCCAAGCTCAAATTGTAGATGTACCCGATGCTAATTTTAAGAATGCATTACTATTTGAAAATGTTTCAGATACAAATGGAGATGGAACTTATGATAACAATGTAGATACCAACAATGATGGTGAAATTCAAGTTAGTGAAGCGGAAGCTGTTTTAAGGCTAAACCTCAGCGGTAAAAATATTTCAGACGCCACAGGTATAGAAAGCTTTGTAAATTTATTGACTCTAGATTTTCGTCAAAATATGTTATCATCTATTGATCTAACTCAAATTAATAATTTAATTGAACTCAGATTGTCAGTCAATAATTTAACCAATTTAGATATTTCTCAAAATATAAATTTAGAAATATTTAGTTGTGGACTAAATAATATAACTTCAATTGATGTTTCTTCTCAAACAAACCTTGTTGAATTTTATTGTTATGCTAATCAGATTTCTAATTTATTTATGGGTAATCATCCTAATTTGGAAGTCTTAGATTGTCGAGGTAATTCAATTACGACTTTAAGTCCTTCTTCATATTCAAATTTGATTAATCTTTCTTGTGATAGTAATCAAATTTCTACTTTAGATGTAAGTAACCTTTTATATTTAGAAACTCTAAGTTTTGAAGACAATTTAATATCTAATATAAATGTAAACCAGTGCAGTTTTCTTAGTTCTTTAAACTGTCGATCAAATAATTTAACAATATTAGATGTTTCTCAAAACCCATTATTAGAATTTTTGCAATGTGGCTTAAATCAATTACAGAGTATAGAATTGTCTGGAAATTCGATGTTGTCTTCATTGCAATGTGAGTTTAATCAAATACCAAGTTTGAATCTACAGGATGCAGTAAATCTGACATTTTTAAACTGTAGATTGAACAATTTAAATGAAATCGATGTCACCAACAATCTTCTTCTTGAAACCTTTGCTTGCGATGATAATAATATAAGTGAAATTGATGTTTCTCAAAACTTAGCATTAAGATATCTTAACGTTCAATATAATCAATTAACAACTTTAGATGTTAGTAATAATACGCTACTAGAGACTTTATGGTGTCCGAATAATAGTTTAACTGAATTGAATGTACAAAATAACCTATTGATGGATAGACTCACTTGTTCGTTTAATCAAATTGTCACATTAGATTTGTCTCATAACCCTTTATTATATTGGGTTTTGGTTGATTCAAATAATTTATCCAATTTAAATATTCAAAATGGGAATAATGAAAATTTTGATTTAATGCGCGCAGGTAATAACCCATTTTTGGAATGTATTCAAGTAGATGATCTAGAATACGCAAATAGTCAAATCTGTGATTGGCCTGCTTCTGGTTGGTGTAAAGACTGGGAGTCACAATACAGCGAAGAATGTGTATTAGGAATAACAAATTCTGATTTAGATAAAATAAATATTTATCCTAACCCTGTTCAAAACACATTAAATATAATTACTGAATTTCCAATTGACAATATAAAGATTTACACATTACAAGGTCAATTAATAAATGAAACAACAAATAACAAGATTGATGTTTCTTTACTTTCTTCAGGGTTATACTTTGTGGCAATAATAATTGATGATAAAATAAGTGTTAAAAAGTTTATTAAAAATTGAAATAAATACGTTGGGTAACAAGCGTATAACGAACAAATCAAAAAACTCCATCAAAGAATTTAGTTTTAGGCAGTATCTCAAAAACTGATTTTAAACAAAAAGCAATTCAAACATATTAAAAAAAAGAATGGACGTTCTAGCTTTACCAATTGAACAACAATATGTTTATAAGAATTTTTCAATCTCCATTTTTCGACACTAAGTATCATACGCTAAAGAAAAAGTTATTGCTGATTGTATTAGTATGCAGTCTCTCTAATTTAAATGCTCAAGATAAGAACCCTATGAAATTTAGAATAGAACCTGGGTTTCTTATTAATACTGATTCCGAAAATTTAAGCTTACTACTCAATATAGAGCCGAATATTGAAATTTCTAAAAATAGTGTCATAGGCTTGAGATTTGGTTTGGCATTAAATCCTCAAAAATTTGAAAATATTGATGAGTCTCAATTTCTTATCACTAATCTAGATGATTATGGCGTCATTTCGTTTATACCAACCTTTGATTATTATTTGAATGAAAAGAAATATCGCCCATACATAGGATTAGGTTTAGGGTATTATTTATTTATTGACGATTTAGATGTTATAAACCCAAACGGCTCTATAGAAGTATTAAAAGGGAGCACGAAAAATCAAATAGGTTTTCTATTAAGAGGTGGGCTTGAGATAGGTAAAGCAAGATGTGGATTAGAATATAACCTCATTACTAAAGCTGATATTAAATTGCCTAACGGACAAATAATAGGCACCGTAAATAATAGTTATCTTGGACTATTCATTGGATTTACAATTGGAGGTGGGAAACGGTCCATTTAAAACAGAAGTATACAGACACTTGAGTACGCTTAATAATCATTAAATGATAACTATTCATTAGCCATATTCTGTAGTACAAACATTGAAATCAAATGAAAAAACATTTTATAAAAGCTTTAAAATATTTTAAGTATTCATTTATTATTTTCACTGTACTCTTTTGGGTTATTATGATTATTGATGATTTGATATTTGTTAAAAAACATGGTGTCGAAACATTGTTTGAAAATTCACCTTTTTGGTTTCTATTCTATTTTGCATATTCCTTATTTTTTATTTTTTGTTATTGGTCACTAAGTAGTTTAGTGATATTAATCTATCATAAATTAATCAAAAAAAGATAATGACAAGTGGGTTTTTAGAAATAAATATCCTATTATCCTTGGCTTCATTAATTAAAAAATTATCTTCGTTTATCGTATATCGCTACATATTAAGGTTATAAATATCTAGCTTTAATTTTTAAACTTTGAAAAGCCATGAAAAAACAATCTGCATTATTGATCATTTTAGTTTCTTTGATTTCAAACCCTTTATTAAGTCAACAAACATTTGAAGATGTAGCTCCCAGTTTAGGCATTACAGGAATTGTAGGATTAGGACATTCCGTAGCCTGGGGAGATATCGATAAAGATGGAGATCCAGATTTAGGCTTATCAGATCAATCAGGGAATGGATATTGGTTTTTCAGAAACGATATCACCAGTTTTTCTGAAATAACTTCAGAAGCAGGTTTGAACGGACAAGTAGCAAATAAAACTATCATAGCCGATTTTACTGGCGATGGATTCAATGACTTACTAATCCGTAATTTTGGAGGGTTTGGAGAAAAAAGCAATTTATTCAAAAATAATGGAGATGGCACTTTTACTAACATTACAGCAGCATCTAATTTGCCAATAATGGGAGTTTATAGCGCCGCAGATTTTAATAACGATGGAATTTTAGATGTCTTGAGTCTAGATATTATTGATAATGGAAATATCTCTCTTCAATACGGAAATGGTGACGGAACCTTTCAACCTATTGAACAAATAGGAGTGGTTTGGGGTTATACTCCTTTAGCTGTTTTTGATTTTGACCGTGATGGTTTTATAGATGTTTTCTGGCCAACCGATGTAGGAGCTACGCACCCTACCACATTACTTAAAAATAATGGCGACGGAACTTTTACAAACGTAACTGCAAGTACCGGAATTAACTTTACCTCATCATCAAATGCTTCACTTGATATTGGAGATTTAAATAACGATGGATTTATAGATATGTATATTGGCGGTCTCGATGCAAAATTATATATAAACAATGGAGATGGTACTTTTTCAGACATCACTGCATCCTCTGGCGCAAATGGTCAAAATGACGCTGACCGAACCGTAACTTTTGCAGATTACAATAATGACGGGTGGTTAGATATGTTTACCTCTTGGCATCTTGAAGTCAACCAAATGTTTAGTAATAATGCAGACAATACCTTTACCAATGTTGCCAATGAATTAGAACTTACCGGAGGAGGTTTATTAGACTTTTTTGGAGCAGGTTGGGCAGATTATAATAATGATGGCGCTATCGATTTGTTCGCTGCAGGTCATTTTGATGAATGGGTATTACTTGAAAATCAAGATGCTCCAGGAAATTCATTATTTATTAACTTAGAAGGAGTGCAATCTAATTTTAATGCTATTGGAGCACAAGCAGATCTGTGGATTGATGGTCAACGTATCTCTAGAAATGTATTACCCGACCCAGGTGTTCAAGACTATAGTGATCTAAGATTACATTTTGGAATGGGGAATGCTACTGTAGCAGACAGTATAGTTATTAATTGGCCTTCAGGGCTTGAGCAAATATTTTATGATGTTTCTGGAAATAATAATATTACTATTATTGAAGGAGAAGATATTTTAGCAAATCAAAACCCTATTATTAAAGATTTACAAATAACTTTATCACCAAATCCAACTAAGGATTTTTCAAAACTGACCTTTAATCTTCAGAAACCAGAAGTTGTTCAAGTAAACCTATACTCCATTACCGGACAAATGCTAGCAGAAATAGCTAACACCTCTTTTACTGAAGGAAATCAAGAAATATCATTTTCAACCGAAAGCTTAAGTCCTGGATTGTATTTTATAGCTATTAAAACTAATGAATCTAGTTATAGCGTTAAAATGGTGAAACAATAACGCTTTATTTACAATTCTCGAAATATCGAAAATGCCAAATAAAAGTAAAACATTAAAGTACCAAGGGAAAGTTGTTTTTCATAAAATGAAAATTACTTCTCCAAAACGGGAACTGAAACCATTTCAGAATAACGAAGCTTGCTTTATGTTTATTAATGATGGAGAGTTTTCGGTACGGACACCCAATCAATTTATTTCTTTCAATAAAAGCAAAGGCTTACTTGCTAAATGCTTTAACTTCTTTATTGAAACAACAACGGAACAAAGAGACGTTTCTAATGAAATGGAGTTTATTGGTGTTTTTCTATTTCCAGAGCAGGTAGAAGAAATTATGGATATTGACTTGTCAAACTCCACCCATAAAGTAAACTTTAACATCAAGAAAATTGATATTGATGCCTTGTTTACTTCCTATAAAAACTCGATCAATGTGTTGTTAGATCATCCTGAAATTGCAGATCAGGAAATGATTAAACTGAAATTAAGAGAGATGATTATTCTCATTTCCAAGTCACAAAATTTATCGGTGGTAGATTTTTTGGTTTCTATGTTTAATTTGAATCACATTGAATTTAAGGCAACCATAAAAAATAATGTATACTCGAATTTAAGCCTTGAAGAATTCGCGAAATTATGCAATATGAGTCTTTCTTCATTTAAACGAAAGTTTAGCAAAGTATATACTGAAAGCCCTAAGAAATATATGAATCGGATTAAATTAGAAAAGGCAAGTACACTTCTTTCAACTACAGATTTACTAATTTCTGAAATTGCCTTTGAATGTGGTTTTGATACCATCTCTTCTTTTAACCGCTCCTTTAAAACTCAATTTAAAGCCTCTCCTACCGAATATCGTTTGAGCCAAATCGCATAACATTTGGGCTTTTCTGAAAAGCCATTACAAAATCAATTCCTGACTTTTGCATCATTAATTATAACCTTAAACTTATAAAATTATGGAAAGTACAGCTAAACTAATTATCAATGCAATTCCGAATAAAGAGAATATGCAAGAAGTGCAATCGTATTTAGGAAATATGATGCCCGTAATCGCTAAACACGGTGGTGCGGTCGTTCAACGCTACAAAACCCTTGAGCATATTGCAGGAGAAAACGGGCCAGAAATGATTGTAATTTTCGAATTCCAGAATGCTCAATCTATTATTACTATGATGGAAGGAGAAGGTTTTAAAAGTCTTTCGGAAAGTAGAGCCAAAGCTTTTACAAAACTGAATATGATGATTTGTGGTGAAATGTAAATAATCCGATAAAAATCAATTCTGTCATTTACCACTGATCAAACGGTAGTTTCTTTGATCAAGTGGTTAATGACCGTTAGATTTACCAGTAGGACATTTTATATTTTCAGTATCTAATTAAAGCTTACTTTAGAAGCATTAATTGGAGACAAAGTCTTTTTTAAACAATAAAGAATGGAAATAGAATGGGCTACTACTATCATAAATCCTAAAGAATTAATTCACATTTCAAGAGGAGATCGCAAAGTAATTTATAAGTACTTAACACAGTTCAAGGTCTTAATTCCTCAACGTATAGAAAGTTTAGAAAAAAGTTTAGAAGCTGGGGATCGGAAAACGGTTCGTCAATTATTGCATCAAATGAGCCCGCAATTGCAATTTTTTGGCATTAAAAATATTGTGTCCCCAATTCGTAGATTAGAACATGAATACGAAACAATTCCTATTGAAGAATTAAACACTTTGGTAGATGAAATTTTAATTAAACTCAACTTAGCAATAAAAGATGTAGATTTAACACTGGAAGAAAACTTCTAACAACTAACCTCATGCAAATAAAACATCTATTTTTTGGAATCGCTTTTTTTGGAATTTTCTTTGCCACAAAAGCACAAACCTTATCAAAAAGCAAACAAGATTCTTTAATGATAATTTGGAAAGATGTATCCCAATTAGATACTATCCGTTTAAATGCGGTCTTTAAGATTGCTTGGGAAGGTTACCGATTAAAAGATCCAGATAGTGCTTTTTATTATGCCCAATTGCAATATGATTTCGCCAAATCAATAGATAATAAAAAATTCATCATTAAAGCATTAAATGTACAAGGAGACTCTCATTTAATAATGGGAAAACCAGATAAAGCATTTGATATACTTAGCAAGGCATTGATTATTACAGAAGAGATTGGTGAAAAGAAGTTAAAATTAACGACCCTCGGAAATATCTCAAGAGTATTCCAAGCTAAAGGAAATGTAGAAAAGTTTCTCGAATATAATTTACAAATATTAAAACTAAGTGAAGAATTAAAATATAAAGAAGGTATTGGAAAAAGTCTGTCTAATATAGGTCAAATTTATGCCAATAAAGGAAATTTAGAATTAGGATTAGAGTACTATAATCAATCCCAAAAAATATTCGAAGAATTAGAGAGTTTATATAGTTTAGCTGTAATTAGATCTATGACTGCAGACATCTACTCACAACAAGGCTATCCAGAAGAAGCAATTAAATTACAAGAACAAAATCTAGCCTATTTTGAAAAAACAAAAACATAACACTAGTTGCAATGACATTATCTGATTTAGGCGATATCTATTCAGATCAAGGAAATAATAAAAATGCTTTGGGAAATTTTGAAAAAGCTTTAGAGTATTTTGAAGAAATGGGAAGTACACTCTATATCGCAGGAGTTTCTCAGAATATCGGGCGAATATATCAATTAGAAGGTAACTTAGAACTTTCATTAGAATACTT
>JAJRQR010000083.1 GCA_024280145.1 Bacteroidota bacterium | reverse complement strand
TTTACTTTACGTGATGAAACTGAATGGGTAGAGTTGCTAACTTCGGGTTGTAATCGTTTGGTCGATGTTTCAAAAGAAGATATTGCTTCAGATATATTAAAAAATTTGACTTCAGATTTAAATTTTTCTGTTCCTTATTATGGAGATGGCACAACGAGTGCTAAAATCATTCAAACGTTGCTTAATTATTAATTAAATGAAAAAAAAGCTGCTTATGATTTCTTATTCATTTCCACCTATAAAAGGGATTGGAAGTATTCGGAATTATAATATAGCTCAACAGTTTCAAAAACATTTTGACGTAAAAATTCTTTCAACAAAAAACAGATTTAAACTTCCTACAGAGGAAATTAATGTAAAACACCTTTCAATAAAATATTTAGCAACCCTTGATTATAAAACGGTTAAAGGGAAGACTCATTTAAAAGAAGAAAGAAGTACTTTTCAGAAAAAAACCAAGAATATATCCTTTGCTAGAAAATTAACAGAGAGCTTTCCGTTTAATTTATTGTTTGGAGAAGGCGGTTTGTTATATGTGCTTCATGGTTTATTAGTTTCAGTGAAATTATATAAAAAAGGATACGAGGTAATCTATTCTTCTTTTAGACCCATGGCAGATCATTATATCGCATATCTAAGTAAAAAGTTTCATAAAAAAAGACTTTGGATTGCAGATTTTAGAGATTTACCCTATTACGATGCTAAAGAAGGAGTTTATTTGTTTCCTAAGTTTCAGATGTATTTACTGAAGAAAATAATTTCAAAAGCCGATTATGTAATTACTATTTCTGAAGGTTTAAAAACATTTTTCGACAGCTACAATAATAATGTAATTGTTTTGAGAAATGGAATTAGCAAACTAAATATTCAAGAACTTTCCAAGTTAATGTCAGATAAATTTAAAATAACCTACACCGGAAGCTTTTATGGTTCTAAAAGAAACCCAGGACTATTATTTAAAGCAATTGCGAATTTAGTGGAAAAGAGCATTGTAAATCCAGATAATTTAAACCTTATTTATGCAGGTAAAGATGCTGATGTTTGGAAAAAACACGCAAATACGTATTCCTTAAAGACAGCAATTATTAATGAAGGAATGATTACTACCAAGGCAGCACAAAAGCTTCAAGAAAACACGCATATAAATGTATTGTTAAGCTGGGCTACTAAAAACCAGAAAGGAATTTTAACGGGTAAATTTTATGAATACTTAAACGCTCAAAAACAACTTTTAGTAATCATTAATGGGGAAGAAGATAGGGAGTTTGAAACGATTGTAAATGATTTGAATATTGGTCAAGTATTTTATAATTCTGAAATGAATAAGATAGAAAACTTTATTTTTGAAAAGTATAAAGAATGGGAAGCAACAGGAGATGTTAGTGTAGAAACAAATAAAGAAAAACTAAATTCCTACACTTGGGACGAACAATTTAAGGATTTCCTAAAAAAAATAAACCAAGATTAATGAAACCTATTTTACTTATTGCATTTTTAGGTTATTTAATTTTATGTCCGTTTTATCTATTTAATAATGGCTATCCACAAGTTGCGGACTATATTTTAGCGATTGGTTTTGCTTTTTTTTTATGGAAAACAGAGTTAAAATTCTTTTTTAAACAACCTATCAAAACAGCGGGAATATTAGTAATTATTATTGCAGTTGTTGGTGCTGGAAATCAATTTTATCTTTATAAAAACGAACTAGAAGGTAATACGCTTTTTCCAATACTGTTTTATGTATTTAATTTTTTAGCTTTTGGCTTTGTGCTGTTTCTCTCAAATACCTTTGGGCGACAAAAACTTTATAACTTTACGAGCATTGCTTTAGTTATGGTTATTGTAACTCAGTTTTTACTAGCTGTTTTTGAAGTTCAAAATGCAACTAGTATTTGGGTAGAACGTGGCGCTCGGTTTGTATTGTTTTTAATAACCCTAATCAGTTAGGCTATTTTAGTTTATTGGTTTTGTCGTTATTTATAGCCATCCCCTGTACCATTAAAAAGAATAAAATTGTACTGATGGTCGTGGCAATAATGACCTTTTATATAGCTTTAGTGTCCCAATCTAGAATTGCAGTAATTGGGACTCTTTATTTAATTTCTTTTATTGTATTTACAGAGTTTAGACCCTACACTAAAAAATCAATACTGACCATGGTATTTATTTTAAGCACTAGCTTATTAATATTAAACACCCCTTTTATAAAAGATAAACTAAGTACTATCCAAACAAGATCTGCAAAAAGAAGCACTACCATTAGCAATGAGGTTTCTACTAGAGGTTTTGATAGAATATATAAACAGCCATACTATTTAATAATAGGAGCAGGAGAGGGAGCAGATCAACGATTTAGCGCAACAAATAAAGAACTTCATTCTGGTTTTGGTACATTGTTATTTTCTTATGGGCTTATTGGTTTACTTATTTTTTGTTACTTTTTATACCTTATTATACAAGCCAATATTGTTTATTATAGTTTACTTTTACTCCCTATAATTTTATATAATTTAGTACACCAAGGATTGCGAAACACCTTGTTTTGGATATTGTTGGGGTTTATGTTGGTATTAGGTGAAGAAAACAATTTACAAATTGAACCAAAATAATACAAACTCGTTTAGATTGCAATATTATTTGGTTTTTAAATTAATGATTTGAGTCAATTAAAAAAAGGAGCACTACTCTCTTACATAACAATTTTCTTAACTAACATTGTTGGGTTACTATTAACACCCTTTATTATTAAAAGTTTGGGAGATGCTGAATATGGTTTATATACGCTTATTGGAGCATTTGTTGGTTATATAAGTGTTTTAGATTTTGGGTTAAACAACACTATTGTACGATTTGTCGCAAAATATAGAGCAGAAAAAGACAAAAAAGGAGAAGAAAATTTTTTGGCTATTACCATGGGAATTTATGGAGTAATTGCTGTAATAATAACTTTGGTAGGTGTATTATTATATTTTAATTTAGATGTCATTTTCTCAAACTCATTAACTAATGATGAGTTAGGCAAGGCTAAGATAATGTTTGTTATCTTAATATTTAATTTAGCTATAACCTTGCCTGGTGGTGCATTTACAGCAATATGCTCAGGCTATGAGCATTTTGTGTTCCCAAGAACTATAAATATTATTAGGTATTTAGTTCGTTCTTTAATGGTGGTTGGACTATTGTTGTTTGGTGGTGATGCTATAGGGCTAGTTATTTTAGATACTATCATGAATATATTAGTGATTATCTTTAATGGGTTTTATGTGTTAAAAAAACTTAAAGTTGTATTTAAATTACATTATTTTGAAATACCATTAGTGAAAGAAATATTTTCTTACTCTGTTTGGATTTTTGTTTTTGCTTTAGTTGGTCAGTTTCAATGGAAAGCAGGGCAAATTGTATTAGGAACATTAACAAATACTACTACTGTTGCTATTTATGCAATATGTATTATGTTAGGAACTTATTACGGTGCTTTTTCAACAGCTGTTTCTGGAGTGTTTTTGCCGCGAGCAACTAAAATGACTGTAAATAACGCTACAGGAGAAGAGTTAACTTTAATGATGATAAAAATTGGCAGGATATCATTTTTGGTTCTATTGATGATTTTAGGGGGGTTTATTTTATTTGGGAAGCAATTTATTTTATTATGGGTAGGTGAAAACTATATAGAAGCTTGGCTAATTGCATTAATTATTATGATAGCTTATACCACACCCTTGGTGCAAGCATTTGCAAATTTAATTTTAGAAGCAAAAAGTAAATTTTCATTTAAAGCAATTGTGTATATTACATTAATTAGTTTTGGGACTCTATTAGGGTATTTTCTAGTGCCTATTTATGGTATGAAAGGAATGATTGTAGGAACAGCAACAGGCTGGTTAATTAGCCAACTTATTATGAATTTTTATTATCAAAAGGTTATTAAGTTATCTATATTATTATTTTTTAAAAAATTGCTAAGTTCAATTATCCCTTCATTTATAATAATTATAATTATAGGTTATTTTATAAATAAATTACCAGGGACTAATTGGATTAACTTAACAGTGAAGATTATTAGTTTTGTTGTTTTATATTGGTTAGTTATGTATAATTTTGGAATGCAAAACAACGAAAGAGAAATAATAAAAAAAGCAATATCATTTATAAGAAAAAATAATGCTAAAGGTAAATAAGATAACATTTAATAATTCTGGAAATAAAATTTTATATAACTATACTTACGATAAAAGTATTTCCAAATATTTTAATTCTAAAGAACCATTTTTTGTTTCTTATGATATTGATGTTCGCGAGGTTCCAGAAAGTATTGCTATTATACCTTTGTTAGCTAATATAGCACCTATTGCTTGGTTTGCTGGATTTTCTATTGAATTAAATGAAGTTGATGAAAAGTTTATTCAAGCCTTAGAAATTATTAAAAGTGAATTTGAAGCTTCTTACCCCAATATAGATTTTAGCCATAGTAAAATTTATGTAAATAAAATTGTTAAGAACGATTATATTGTATCAAAATCCGCTATGTTATTTAGTGGAGGAGTAGATGCCTATGCTACTTATTTTAGGCATTATAAAGAATATCTAGATTTAATAACTATTCAGGGAGCAGATGTTGAAATGGATGATAAGAAACAATGGAGCAGGGTAGTTTCTTTGAACGAAAAAGAAACACTTTTAGAAAGTAATTCGAAATATTACATTAAATCCAATTTAAGAACTTTTTATACTTATCAAGTTGACTTATTATTATCTAATTTAAGCTGGTGGGGTAGCGTACAACACGGATTAGCATTGAATTGTGTTATTGCTCCTTTAGCAGTGATTAGAAAGTATAATAACATATATATAGCATCTAGTTATACGGATAAAATTGATATTTCTTGGGGTTCTACGCCATCAATAGATAATAATATTAAATGGGGAAACACAAAAATAAAGCATGATGGTTATGAATTAAAAAGACAAGATAAAGTAGATTTAATTATTAGAAACACAAAAGAATTAAATAAAACCTTAAACCTAAGAGTTTGTTATTCATTATTAAATGTATCTGTAAATTGTTCGAAATGCGAAAAATGTTATAGGACTATGGTTGGAATTATACTAGCTAATGCGAACCCCAATAAGTATGGATTTAAAGCTTTTTTTTCTATATATGATGAATTGTTAAATAATTTTAAAAAGGGGTTTTCAACTAAGGGTTCTCAATACTTTTGGGGAGAAATTTATGACAAAATAAATGAAGAAAAATCAAAATTTATTTTTAAGGATAAAGAAGTAGAAGAAAGAGGAATGATTGAATTACGAAATTTAATTAAACAGAATTTTAGTGTTGTGATAAGTGAAAAATCAAAATTTACTATAATTAAATATAAAATTCAAAATTCATTTCCAAAATTATTTAAATTTTATTTAAAAATAAGACAACGCAACCTATGATATACGGACTGTTAAAATATGAAGAGAACAAGAGATTTTTTAATGTTGGAGATAACATACAAAGTCTAGCAGCAAAACAATTTCTACCAAAAGCAGATAAGTATGTAAGTAGAGAAAAATTAGCTGATTATAAAGGTGAAAAAATTAAACTTATTATGAACGGCTGGTTTACTCACAATGTTCATAATTGGATTCCGTCAAA
This sequence comes from Bacteroidota bacterium, assembly GCA_024280145.1. Taxonomy (GTDB): domain Bacteria; phylum Bacteroidota; class Bacteroidia; order Flavobacteriales; family Flavobacteriaceae; genus Marifrigoribacter. Next base: position 418 of record JAJRQR010000083.1, on the reverse strand, counting down.
AGATATAGTTCCATTATTTGTTTCTTTCCATATTAATAATACTGCCGCACCATACATGTTAAATGATAAAGGAGTAGCTTATTTAAAGAAACATGAACCAATAGGTTGTAGAGATAACTTTACAGTGAATATATTAAAAGAAAAAGGAATTGATGCGTTTTTCACAGGCTGCTTAACATTAAGTTTAGATTCCTATAAAGTTGAAGATTTTGAGAGAAATGATGATGTGTTTATTGTTGATCCACTGTATGGTTATACAACCTTTAAAAAAGTTACCTATGATTATAAAAGGTTTTTAAGAAGTATTCAAAAAGGTACTATATTTAACATTGGGAAAAGAAAAAAACATTTAAATAGTATACTAGATAAAGATTTATTAAACAAAGCAATATTTATAAATCAAGAACCACCTTCAGGT
>JAJRQR010000082.1 GCA_024280145.1 Bacteroidota bacterium | reverse complement strand
TTTTCTTTTCCTTACCCGTCGTTTTTTATTCGGGTTGGGATTATTTTGTTTCCGCATTTAAGGGTATTCGTTCTAAGATTTTAAATATCGATGTGCCTATCGCTTTGGGGATTTCGGTGTTGTTTATAAGAAGTACTACGGAAATAATTTTAGATATCGGTACTGGTTTTTTTGACAGTCTAACGGGATTGATTTTCTTCCTATTGATTGGAAAGTTTTTTCAACAACGCACCTATTCATTTTTGTCTTTTGAACGGGATTACAAATCCTATTTTCCAATTGCGGTTACCCGAATCTCTTCCGATAAAAAAGAAGAAACCGTACAAGTTTACGAGATAAAACAAGGCGACCGATTGCTTATTAGAAATGATGAATTAATTCCTGTTGATGGGATATTAATCAACGGGAATGCCCAGATAGACTACAGTTTTGTAACGGGAGAAGCAGAGGCAGTTCAGAAAATATCGGGTGATAAATTATTTGCAGGAGGGAAACAGCAATCGGGAGTTATTGAAATTGAAGCCTTAAAATCGGTGGAGCAAAGTTACCTTACTCAACTTTGGAGCAACGATGCTTTTAAGGAAGATAAAGTTGCAGCTTTCCAAAGTTTAATTGATAGGATTAGCCAACGATTTACCATTGTGGTTTTGTTGATTGCATTTATTTCACCTGCGTTTTGGTTATATCATGATCCTTCAAAAGCCTTGAATGTGTTTACGGCAGTATTGATTATTGCTTGCCCCTGTGCGATTGCCTTGGCATCACCTTTTACATTAGGGAATATGCTTCGGATATTTGGGAAGAAAATTTTTACCTAAAAAATGCCAATGTTATTGAAAGAATGGCAAAAATTTCCACCATTATTTTCGATAAAACAGGAACGATTACTTCCAATAAAAAAAGTAATATTTCTTATAAAGGAAAACCACTTTTTGAAAAGGAAGAAGTGTTACTTTACAATATTTTAAGAGGGTCAAACCATCCTTTGAGTAGGCAATTATACGATACGCTTTCAGAGAATAAACTTATAAATTTTGACTCATTTGAAGAAATAACAGGAAAGGGAATTATTGCAACATTTAATAATGATACGATTAAAGTAGGTTCAGCAAAATTTATTGAATTAAAAGAAGAAAACGATAATTTTCAGACAACGGTTCACCTTCAAATTAATGATATTTATTTAGGGAAATATATTTTTCAGAATACCTATAGAAAAGGATTGGATACTGTTTTTGAAGCTTTAAAAAGTCATTCAAAATTAGCAATACTTTCAGGGGATAATGAAGGCGAACGAATTCGATTAGAAGCACTTTTACCAAAAAATACGACGTTGTTATTTCAGCACAATCCACAAGAAAAATTAGAATATGTAGAAACGCTTCAACAAGGAGGCGAGCATGTTATGATGATTGGTGATGGTTTAAATGACGCAGGAGCATTGGCACAGAGTGATGTTGGGATTGTAGTTTCAGAAAATATAAATGTTTTTTCTCCAGCTTGTGATGGAATATTAGATGCACATCAGTTTTCGAAATTTCCTTCCTATGCAAAAGCTTCAAAAAAAGCATTGAAAATTATAAAATGGAGTTTTGTTTTTTCATTTTTATATAATATCACTGGACTTTATTTTGCGGTTACTGGTAATTTAATGCCCGTAATTGCCGCCATATTAATGCCTTTAAGTTCTATAAGTATTGTCGTTTTTACAACTATAGCAACAGGTTACATCGGTAAAATGTTAAGAAAAACTTAATAAACTGATATTTGTCATATTTTGTATATTTGAAGGAAACTATATTTGTTCATCAAATTAAAAAAGGTATGAGTATAATTTACTTGCTACTAGCAGTTAGCGTTGTTGTAGCTATTGGATTCTTTATTGCTTTTATTGTTTCAGTAAGAAAGGGTCAATACGATGATGTTTATACACCTTCTATCCGAATGCTTTTTGACGACGAATTAGTCAAAGAACCTAAGCAAACAAAAACAACCAACATTAAAAATCAGAATTAACTATGGAAGTACAACAATTTTATTACGATAATAAAATCGTAAAGAATTTTATTTATGCAACAATGCTCTGGGGTGTTGTGGGAATGATCGTTGGGCTAATGTTAGCCTTTATGTTTATGTTCCCAAATTACACCGACGGAATTTCTTGGTTAAGTTTTGGTAGATTAAGACCATTACATACCAATGCAGTAATTTTTGCCTTTGTTGGGAACGCCATATTTGCAGGTGTTTATTATTCGCTTCAACGTTTATTAAAAGCGAGAATGTTCAGCGATCTTTTGAGTAAAATTAATTTTTGGGGCTGGCAATTAATTATTGTTGCTGCTGCAATTACACTTCCATTGGGTTATACAACTTCTAAAGAATATGCTGAGTTAGAATGGCCAATTGATATTGCCATTGCTCTTGTTTGGGTAATATTTGGTGCCAATTTAATTGGAACAATTATAAAAAGACGACAACGACATATCTATGTAGCAATCTGGTTTTACCTAGCGACATTTGTAACAGTTGCAGTTTTACATATTATCAATAGTATGGAACTTCCTGTGAGTGCTTTAAAAAGTTATTCTGCTTATGCAGGAGTTCAAGATGCTTTAGTACAATGGTGGTACGGACATAATGCGGTGGCATTTTTCTTAACTACTCCATTCTTAGGTTTGATGTATTATTTCATTCCGAAGGCAGCCAACAGACCTGTGTATTCATATAGACTTTCTATTGTTCACTTTTGGTCATTGATATTTATTTATATCTGGGCAGGACCTCACCATTTATTATATACGGCTTTACCAGATTGGGCACAAAATTTAGGGGTTGCTTTTTCAGTTATGTTAATCGCTCCATCTTGGGGTGGTATGATTAACGGATTATTAACCTTGCGTGGAGCTTGGGATAAAGTCCGTGTAGATCCGGTACTTAAGTTTATGGTGGTTGCGATTACGGGTTATGGTATGGCAACTTTTGAAGGGCCGTTACTTTCACTTAAAAATGTAAATGCAATTGCACATTTTAGTGACTGGATTATTGCTCACGTTCACGTTGGAGCCTTGGCTTGGAACGGTTTCTTAACCTTTGGTATGATTTATTGGTTGGTGCCGAGGATGTTTAAAACAAAACTTTGGTCATTAAAATTAGCCAACTTCCATTTCTGGATAGGTACTTTAGGTATTATAATGTACGCGTTGCCAATGTATGTGGCAGGGTTTGTACAAGCTTCTATGTGGAAACAATTTAGACCAGATGGAAATTTAGTATATGGTAACTTCCTAGAAACAGTAACTCAAATTATGCCAATGTACTGGATGCGTGCTATTGGTGGAACAATGTTCTTAACAGGAATGTTGATTTTAGTTTACAATATAATAATGACTATCAAACAAGGTAGTAAAGTTGAAGATGAATTAGCTGAAGCACCAGCTTTAGAAAAAGTTACTGCTAAAAGAACAAGCGGTGAAGGTTGGCATACTTGGTTAGAAAGAAGACCAGTTAGATTAACACTTTATGCTACAGTTGCAATATTAATTGGAGGTATGGTACAAATTATTCCTTCCTTAATGGTAGATGATTATATTCCTAAAATTTCAAGTGTAAAACCATATACTCCTTTAGAATTAGAAGGACGTGATTTGTATATTAGAGAAGGTTGTGTGGGTTGTCACTCACAAATGATTAGACCTTTTAGATCGGAAGTAGCTCGTTATGGAGAATATTCAAAAGCGGGAGAGTATGTGTATGATCATCCATTCCTTTGGGGGTCAAAACGTACTGGTCCAGATTTACATAGAATTGGTGGTAAATATTCAGATAGTTGGCACTTTAACCATATGTATGACCCACAGGCAATCTCCGATGGTTCCATTATGCCTTCTTATAAATGGATGATTAAGAACAAGCACGATCGTTCTAATATTACGGCAAAAATGAATGCAATGGTAACTTTTGGTGTACCTTATTCTGAAGAAGAAGTTGCAAATGCGGAAGCTTCTATGGAAGAACAAAGTACTAAGATTGTTGAAAATTTATATGCGGATCCCGATTTTGCTTCGGCTTACGATGCAGATAAAGCCGCAGCAGCAGAAGCAGGCGAAGAGTTTGTAGAAATGAAAGACAGAGAAATTGTTTCTCTTATTGCATACCTACAACGTTTAGGAACTGATATTAAAGTTAAAACAGAAGAATAGTTATGTTACGATTTATAAAAGGAAACCTAGAAAACATAGATGGTGTGGCAATATATCCGCTCATCTCATTACTTGTATTTTTTGTATTCTTTGTGGTGTTATTTTGGTGGGTTCTTACCGCTAAAAAATCACATATCGAAGAAGTAAGTAACATTCCATTAGAAAATAACGATTTAAACAATACATCATCATGAAATTATTAATCCCATTTTTAAGAGTATTATTTTTTGCCATCATTGCCTTCTTTTTATTTGAAGTTATTGGAGGTACAGATGATCAATTAGCCTTTGAAAAATATCCAATGGTGCAAACCATATTTTGGGGGTTAGTAATCCTTGCTATTTTTATTGAAATAGTAGTAGGAGCTTTAAAATCTAGAGTTTATAATTCATTAAACGAAGAAGCTCAAGAACGATTTGAAGCCTTTGAAGATGATAGTTATCTCGGAAAGCTTTATACCAAAATGCTAGGTTCTAAACCCATGGAAGAAGAAGGCGAAATAATTCTAGATCATAATTATGACGGCATAAAAGAGTTGGACAATACATTACCACCTTGGTGGGTGTATATGTTTTATGCAACTATTTTCTTTGCTGTTTTCTATTTAGTGAAATATGAAGTTTTAGATGGTGATAGTAATGCTATGGAATATGAAAAAGAAGTAGCTCAAGCTGAAATTGATATCGCTGAATTCAAGAAAAATAATCCTGAAATGATTGATGCTTCTTCTGTAACCTTATTAACGGAAACATCCGACTTAGATGCTGGAAAAGAAATTTTTACTACCAATTGTGCTGTTTGCCATAAAGCAGATGGAGGTGGAGGTATTGGTCCTAACCTTACCGATGAAAATTGGATTATGGGCGGTGGTATCAAAAATGTTTTTACCACAATTACAGAAGGTGGACGTCCTGGAAAAGGAATGGTTTCTTGGACAAACGATTTAAACCCTTCAGAAATTGCACAAGTTGCAAGTTATGTATTAGGTTTTCAAGGTACAACTCCAGCAGCACCAAAACCTGCTGAAGGTGATGTTTGGGTAGAAGAATAACTACATAAATTTAAAATAATAGTTTATATAAAATTCCCATACTTATAAAAGTATGGGGTTTTGTATTCTAATAAATCAAAAGTTTTAATTGAATTAATTTTCAATATAAAAAGCAAACAATTTTGGAAAAAGAAAATCACGAAAAATTTAGAGATACCATTGGAACCATTGATGAAGAAGGGAAAAGAGCTTGGGTGTTTCCAAAAAAACCAATCGGAAAATTTTACGAATACAGGAAATGGGTTAGTTATTTTCTGTTAATAGCTTTACTGGTTTCTCCATTTGTAAAAATAAACGGAAATCAGTTTATGATGTTCAATGTATTGGAACGGAAATTTAGCATTTTCAGTTTTCCTTTTTGGCCACAAGATTTTCACATTTTTGTGATAATGATGATTATTGGTGTGGTATTCATTGTTTTATTTACCGTCGCCTTTGGTCGAATATTTTGTGGGTGGATGTGTCCTCAGACCATTTTTTTAGAAATGGTTTTCCGTAGAATAGAATACTGGATTGAAGGAGATCGTGGTAAACAAATGAAGCTTGCCAAACAAGAATGGAATGCTGAAAAAATAAGAAAACGAATTACCAAATGGGTAATATTTTTCATTATTTCATTTATCATTGCTAATGTGTTTCTTGCTTATTTGATAGGTGGCGACCGACTTATACAAGAAGTAACTGATGGTCCACAAAATCATATAAGCACCTTAATTTCCTTATTGATTTTTACAGGTGTTTTCTATTTTATTTTTGCTTGGTTTAGAGAGCAAGTATGTATTATCGCTTGTCCTTACGGAAGATTACAAGGAGTGTTACTGGATAATAAATCGGTAATTGTTGCTTACGATCACAAACGTGGAGAACGAGAAGAAGGAAGATCTCGATTTAAAAAAGGAGAAAATAGAGAAGAACTCGGAAAAGGAGATTGTGTAGATTGTTCGCTTTGTGTAAAAGTATGTCCAACAGGAATCGATATTCGAAATGGGACTCAATTAGAATGTATTAACTGTACCGCGTGCATTGATGCTTGTGATAGTATAATGGAAGGTGTAAATCTTCCAAAAGGATTAATAAGTTACACCAGTGAAGATAACATAGAGAAGAATATTAAATTTACTTTTTCACCTCGTTTAAAAGGATATGCAGCTGTATTGGTTATCTTAACTGGAGTATTAATAGGAATGTTATTCTTAAGAAATAGTGTAGAAGCAAACATTCTAAGGCTTCCAGGACAACTTTTTGAACATAAAGAAAATAATATTATCAGTAATGTTTATACTTTTAAATTGGTAAATAAAACATCAAAGGATATTGAAAATGTGAGGTTTGAGTTATCATCTCACGAAGGAACTATCAAACTAGTAAGTCACGATGAATTTACAGTTCCTGCTCAAGGATATTCCGAAGGAACTTTGTTTATTGAAATTAAAGCAAATCAGTTAAAAGACGATAAAGAACGAATAAAAATAGATGTTTACAGTGGAGATATTATTATTGAAACTACCTCAACATCGTTTTTAGGACCGAGAAGTTATAGATAATTAAAAAAAGACTCCTGCCTTTGCAGGGGGTTAGATATGAAAATAAACTGGGGAACAGGAATAGTAATCGGATTTGTACTTTTTATAGGCTTTATTATGTTTATGGTGGTAGCTATGATGACCAATAATAAATTTAACCATGATTTAGTAACACCCGATTATTATCAAGACGAATTGATGTATCAAGATGAAATTGATGCAGAAACCAATGCACAATCTCTTTCTGAAAATATTTCAATAAGAAATAATAAAGACGGAATCACGGTTACGTTTCCAAAAGAGTTAGATTACTCAACGATTACAGGTACAGTGTCCTTTTATAGACCTTCTAACAAAAAACTAGATTTTGATTTACCAATTGAACTTTCTAGTTATAAATTACTCATACCTGACAAGAATTTGTTAGAAGGTCGTTGGGACATAAAAGTAGATTGGACTTACGAAGGAGTCCATTATTTATATAAAGACAAAACAACGTACTAATGTTATTTTCGGCCTTACTTTTTGGTCTTTTAGGAAGCTTTCATTGTATAGGTATGTGCGGTCCCATCGCATTTATGTTGCCCGTAGATCGGACTAATAATATTAAGAAAATAAGTCAGATATTTTTGTATCACTTCGGAAGAATCCTAACCTATAGCATCATCGGATTGCTTTTTGGACTACTAGGAAAAAGCTTTTACCTGTTTAATCTTCAGCAGCAATTATCAATTTTTATTGGTGCTTTAATGATAGTCATTGTTTTAATTCCGGTTAAAACATTTAATAAATACAATCTTTCAAAACCATTATATCGAATCATTTCAAAAGTAAAATCTGCTTTAGGAAAAGAACTAAAAAAGAAAACACCAGACACCTTTTTAACCATCGGTTTCTTAAACGGATTCCTTCCTTGTGGCTTGGTTTATATGGCATTATTTGGTGCATTGGCTCAAGGAGGTGCTTGGCAAGGAAGCCTATATATGGCCTTGTTTGGAATAGGAACAATCCCATTAATGACCACTGCCATTTACTTCGGAAATTTTTTAACCGGAAAAGTAAGACGTTATATCACCAAAGCAATTCCGGTAATTGTAGTGATAATGGGTCTGTTATTTATCTTAAGAGGATTGGGATTAGGAATTCCATATCTTTCGCCACCGCCTGCTTCACAACAGGTAGATGCGCAATATGAATGCAGTTATTATTATGAATAATTTTTCTTTCTGAAAAGAATAGTTTCTGTACTTTTAATGTGCTTTTTAAAAGTAATTCACAGCATTTTAAAGGGGATAGCTCTATGAAGTAATAAATTGTATAAGTTTTTCGTTTTAATTGGGAAATAAATATTTTAAAAGCCCAAAACGATTAATTTGACGCTACTACTCCAAACCTACAACGATTACACTTGGCTCGCTCCTTATGGTTATGGGATTATATTATTGGGGTTTTTATTGTATTTGTTTAAATTGTTTGAGAATTTCTACGGAAGTATATTTAACAAACCACTTTTCAGACATTACTTAGTCTATAAAAAATTATCCAATTCTCAACTAAAGATTTTAAAGGAAGAATTTTCCTTTTACGGAATGCTTTCAAATAAACTTCAAAATCAATTTCAGCACAGAGTTTCAACTTTTATTTCTGAAAAAGAATTTATTGGAAGAGAAAATTTGCAAGTAACCGAACGTATGAAAGTGCTTATTTCGGCAATAGCATGTATGTTAAGTTTCGGAAGAAAAAATTATAATTATGGATTGATCAACTATATTTTAGTTTATCCGAAAGAGTTTTATAGCAAAATTAACGATGCGTATCATAAAGGAGAATTTAATCCTAAAGGGAAAGCTTTGGTGTTATCTTGGAAAGATTTTGAGCACGGTTATCAAATTACCAATGATAATAGAAACTTAGGAATTCACGAGTTCATGCACGCGATGCAATTAGAAGCAAAGCAAGGAAGTGACGGTGATTCTAGTCGTTTTGAAAAACTATTTCAGAAGATTTTAAAATTTTTAACACAAGCTGAAATAAAAGAAAAATTGATAAGTACTCGGTATTTTAGGGATTATGCTTTTACCAATCAATATGAATTTATGGCTGTCTTAGCAGAGTATTTTATTGAGTCTCCTAAAGAATTTAAAAATCAGTTTCCAGAACTTTATGATTACACGAAAACTTTATTAAATTTTAATTTTGTGAATTATTAATCTTTGACAAAGTTTAAGATTACCTCAAAAACTCACTCAAATCTTTAATAGTTTCCGTTGGGTTTTCAGAACGAAAAATATAACTACCGGCAACCAAAACATCTGCCCCAGCATTTGCTAATTGTTTGGCGTTTTTATTAGTAACACCTCCATCAATTTGAATAAGAGTAGAAGCGTTTTTCTGAACGATAAGTTTTTTTAACTTTTCAACTTTAGTATAGGTGTTTTCAATAAAGCTTTGACCTCCAAAACCAGGGTTCACACTCATAATTAAAACCAAGTCTATATCTTGAATGGTATCTTCTAATACTGAAATATTGGTGTGTGGATTTAAGGCGACTCCAGCTTTCATTCTTTCGGCTTTTATAGCTTGTAGTGTACGGTGTAAATGAGTGCAAGCTTCATAATGCACAGTTAGGTAATCGACTCCTAATTTTGCAAAGGTTTTAATATAACGATCAGGATCTACAATCATTAAATGTGCATCCATTGTTTTAGTAGCAAGCTTGTTTATTGCGCTAATAATTGGCATTCCAAAAGATATATTTGGAACAAAAACTCCGTCCATAATATCTAAATGAAACCAATCGGCTTCACTGTTATTTACCATTTCGATGTCACGTTGAAGATTACCGAAATCAGCTGCTAGGATGGAAGGTGCTATTAGTGTTTTGCTCATATCATTGCCCGAGGGTATCTTTTAGGTTATTAGATGTTGCAAAAATACTATTAATCTTTGACAAAGTTCCAAACTAAGCTTGGACAAAGTTTGGAACTTTGTTAAAGTTGGGAGATATGCTTAAGTCAAGGTTTCAGTTTATAAAGCTACATCTTCGCCAAGGCTACGGTGTATAAAGACACTCCTTAAAGCTATGGAGTGTAAAGAAAAAACCTCCGGTAATCAGCCGGAGGTCATTCATCAATCAAAAAACGAACAGTTTTTAATTCTCACAAAAGCAAGAATCTAATACTGTAAGTTGCCGTTAGGGTTTTATCCCAAATATGTTTTCAAGATTTTAGATCTTGTAGTGTGTTTTAATCTTCTAATTGCTTTCTCTTTAATTTGTCGAACACGTTCACGAGTTAAGTCGAAAGTTTCGCCAATTTCTTCCAAAGTCATAGGGTGTTGATTACCTAAACCAAAATACAAACGTACAACATCTGCTTCACGTGGTGTTAGGGTTTCTAGTGCTCTTTCGATTTCTGTACGCAATGATTCGTGTAATAAGTTACGGTCTGGATTTGGAGATTCTCCACTTCGCAAAACATCGTAAAGGTTAGAATCTTCTCCTTCAACTAAAGGTGCATCCATTGATACGTGACGTCCAGAATTCTTCATGGATTCTTTTACATCATTAATCGTCATATCCAACTCTTTTGCAATTTCTTCAGCAGAGGGTGGACGTTCATGTGCTTGCTCTAAATCAGCAAACATTTTATTAATTTTATTGATGCTTCCAATTTTATTAAGCGGCAAACGAACAATACGCGATTGCTCTGCTAATGCTTGTAAAATAGATTGGCGAATCCACCAAACAGCATACGATATAAATTTAAAACCACGCGTTTCATCAAAACGTTGCGCTGCTTTTATAAGTCCTAGATTTCCTTCGTTAATTAAATCTGGAAGTGTTAATCCTTGATTTTGGTATTGCTTAGCTACCGAAACAACAAAACGTAAATTAGCTTTCGTTAATTTTTCAAGAGCGAGTTGATCACCAGCTTTGATACGCTGTGCTAATTCTACTTCTTCGTCTGCGGTAATTAAGTCAACTTTTCCAATTTCTTGTAGATATTTATCTAGGGATGCAGTTTCACGATTGGTAACCTGCTTGGTAATTTTAAGTTGTCTCATCTAGTATATTTAAATTAAATAATTTTCTTGCCTATTGTGTTATACGTAATAAAGATGCAAAATGTTACAAAAGGTTGTAATTATTTCTGAAATAAAATAAAATGGGAAGCAATTCGCTTCCCATTTTATAATTTTTAAATCTGTTTATTCTTTAATAAACCTCTTCGTAATTACATTTTTACCAGATATAAATCTAATAAAATAAGTTCCTGAAGCTAATTCAGATACATTTACATTTACTTTGGAATCTGAAAAGTTAATAGTCTTAACTAATGCTCCATAAATATTAAATACTTTTATAGAATCAAAAGTTGCATTCATCGTAGTAATTTCCAAAACAGATTTTACTGGATTAGGATAAATACGAATATCACTATCACTTACATTACTTAATAATATTTCATTTGAAATAGGTGATTTACTAGAATCAACACAGAAGTTAGTTGCATCAGATGAAGTAAAACTACCTCCAGATACAATGGTTCCAACTGAACTTGAAAGTGTGTAAGACCCATTTCCATAAGAACAGCAAATTCCATCTCCATAAGAATCAGTTATAGTGAAAACATAATCTCCCGAAGCTAAATTATTTATAGTTTCAGTTATTGAAGATCCATCAGGATTTGCAGTTGAATAACTATTAGAGGCAACCGTTGTTCCTCCTGAAGTTATTAATGTCCATCCTGTTTCTTCTGGATAGTTATCAAAAGTAATGTTTAACGTTAAGTTTGCAGCAGCACAATTGTTACCGCCACCGCCACCGGTTGTAGTTAAAGAAACATCATCAATAGCAATATCTGCTTGCCAGGTGCTTCCTGTTATTCTATTGAATCTTAGTTGAACACTTCCACCTAAATAACTTGCTAAATCTACAGTTACAGATAACCAAGAATTTCCTTGATTTCCAGTTTGACTCCAAATACTTGCCCAAGTTGCTCCATTATCGTTTGATGCTTCTAAAGCAATACTTCCCATATCGGCAGCTCCATACATATGATATTTAAAGTTGAAATTAGCCGAAGTTTCCGCAGATAAATCATAGCAAGGAGAATTAACAATTGCTTGGTTGTTAGGGTATCCAGTTCCATTTCCTGAAGCTTCTACAAAAATATAGTATGTTCCTTGAGTAGCAGAGCTTGGTCCTGTGTTACTTGATGGAGGTCCGTTTGCATCTACCGTCCAGTCGATATCGTCTGCACTTGATTGTGTCCAATCTCCAAGTGTATTTTCATACCCTTGGTTATATGGATACGAAGTAATTCCTCCAGAACATCCTGTATTAGTATTTGCGCTTGTTGTTACAGAAACCGTATTACTAGTTCCTGAAACATTACCTGCAGCATCTTTTGCGATTACAGAAAAAGTGTAGCTAGTTGCAGCTGTTAATCCTATTACATTATAAGAAGTACTTGAAGTAGTTCCAATCACACTCGCTCCTTGATAAACATCATATCCAGTTACTCCAACATTATCTGAAGATGCTGTCCAAGATAAATCGGTTGTGGTTTGTGTTGTGTTTGATGCAGCCAAGCTTGTTGGTGCTGTTGGTGCTTGTGTGTCTGGTGGAGCTAAAGTGGTTACTGAAACAGAGCTACTTGCAGCAGATTCATTTCCAGCTGCATCTTTTGCTACAACAGTAAAACTGTATCCCGTTGAAACTGATAATCCAGTTACAGTATAATTTGTGCCAGCTGTTGTTCCTAATAATGAAGCTCCTTGATATACATCGTAACCTGTAACACCAACATTATCTGAAGATGCTGTCCAAGATAAATCGGTAGAAGTTTGTGTAGTATTTGAAGCTGTTAAATTTGTTGGAACTGAAGGCGCTTGTGTATCTGTTGTTGTTACAGAAACGGTATTACTAGCAGTAGATTCATTTCCAGCAGCATCTTTTGCAACCACATAAAAACTATATCCAGTTGAAGCTGATAATCCTGTTACGGAGTAAGAAGTACTTGCTGTTGTTCCGATTACAGTTGCACCTTGATAAACATCATAGCCAGTTACTCCAATATTATCTGAAGACGCTGTCCAAGATAAATCTGTTGAGCTTTGAGTAGTGTTTGAAGCAGCTAAACTTGTTGGTGCCGTTGGTGCTTGTGTGTCTGGTGGAGTTAAAGTGGTTACTGAAACTAAACTACTAGCAGCAGACTCATTACCAGCAGCATCTTTTGCAACTACTGTAAAATTATATGCAGTTGAAGCAGATAAACCTGTTACATTATAAGTCGTACCTGAGGTTGTTCCAATTACGGAAGCTCCTTGATATACATCATATCCAGTTACTCCAACATTATCTGTGGAGGCTGTCCAAGATAAATCGGTTGAAGTTTGCGTAGTGTTTGATGCTGTTAAATTAGATGGAATTGAAGGAGCTTGAGTATCTGGTCCACTTCCAATTATGTTTACGGTATAGTCTTCTACTTCACCATAAGTAAATGATTCACAAGAAGTAGGAATGCCGTTATATTTCATAGAAACTCGCATTCTCGTAGCTGTTTGTGATGAGCTTGTTGGAACGGTAAATGTTCCACTAACAGGTGTGTTCTGTGTTGCTGAATTGCTCCAAACTAATTCACCTGCATCTGCAAAGTCGCCATCATAATTATAATCTATCCAAACTGCATAACCTTCACTATAAACTGTTCCTGTCCATAAAGGAGTTACTGTAATTGTATATGCTGTTCCTTGAGTTAAATCTGTCGAAATAGCTGTAAAATCGGTATAACCACTAGACGCACCTGAAGCATTATTAATAGTATTTAATTGTACTCTTTGAATATATTCATCATTAATATTATTTCCTTGTGAAGTACAATAATTCAATTGAACTGCTAAGGTTGTAAAGTTGACAGATGAAGTATAATTTGAGGTACTGCCATCAGAACATTTACTACGTACTTGCACTTCATATTGAGTTTCCGCTGAAAGACCATTTAATGTAAAAGAAGTTGAACCTGAAGTAGTCGTAGTCCAAGTTGGATCTGATGTTATTTTATAACGAACATCATAAGAAGCACCAGCAACAGCATTCCAAGAAACTTGAGCCGAACTATCTGAAACATTTGCAACTGCCAAACTTGTTGGTGTTGTAGCATTACAAGTTACGTTTGAAGCAACTCCAGTAATAATCAATGAAAAATTCTGACTACTACTTAATGATCCTTTATGAGTAACGGTAATTGTATAATTACCAGAAGCATTTGCTACATTTACTCTTTCATAAGGATCTACAGTATTATCAGCCTTAGTGTTAGATGTTATTGAAGTTAATTTATAAGGAAAATAAGTAGTTCCGTTAGAAACTCTAATATCTAAATCGTTTACTAAAGCTGGAGTAGTTGAGTTTGTTCCTGAATTTACAGTTCCTGCTGGATCTGTCCAAGAAATTGAAGCCATCAAGTCATTAATTCCATCTGCTGTAACCGTTGTAGTATAGGTTTGTCCTGGACTTAAAGTAAGCTCACTAATAATAGATTGATTTCCGTTATTTGTAATGGCTTCAGCCGCAGCTTTACCATTTAAAAGCCCCCATCCATAAACTACATCTGGACCAGTTGGACCTGCATCATCAGCGGTATGTAAAGCCAAACCTTTTAAAGTAGCTGCACGCATAAAGCTTCCGTTTACATTATCGTAATGTTGTTGTAAAAGTAAAAGAGTTCCCGCTACATTTGGAGAAGCCATAGAAGTTCCTGTAATTGAATTATAAGCGGTATCTGAACTTTCGTAAGTTGAATAAACAGAAGTTCCATTTCCTGTAATATCTGGTTTAATACGATAATCGTCTGTTGGACCTTCACTACTACTTGAATTAATAGTAACTGAATTTAAATTTCCGTTTGCATCAATAGAAGCATCTTGCCCATTTGCAACTACCATATTATTTTTTGCAGTTGCATGTCCAGATAGTTTGTCATACGATGAGTTTCCATTTAAAGGAGCCGCATTAGATGAATTATCATTACCATCATTTCCGGCAGCAACTACCATTAAATAGTAAGGAGCATTACTCATAATTTGATCCCAATCACGAGCATCGGTACCGTAAGCACCAAACCATTGGTCAGGAATTCCGCTTGCAATATAACCGTAAGAATGGTTAGAAATTAACATTCCATTACTTGCTGCCGTAGTAGCTTCAGAAGTGTCATTGTTCCACTCATATCCAACAGCTTTCGCTTGTGGAGCCATACCTTTTGCATTCGCTTGAACACCAGAAGCAATGATTGTTCCTGTTACGTGAGCTGAATGATAATTTAAAGTGGTAGTTCCATCACCAATAGAAAAACGATTGTTACCACCTGCACCATCATATTCCTGATGAGTACCTCGTGCAAGACCTCCATCCCAAACATGGGCTGTCATATTCTGACCGTCAAGACTAAGACCTAAACTTCCACCAATATTAAGATGGTCAGCTCTTGTAGATTTTGCGGCATTAACGTTATACGTTGTATAATAAATTGGTTTTCCATCTGCCGTTACTTTTTGTAACTCAGCATAGGAGCCATCTTCTTCAATAATAAGTGGCCATCCATTTTGTTTGGCTAATTGAACTGCTTTGTCTTTTTCAGAAGCACTTTTTTGTTTGAAGGAAGATTGTAAATTATTAAGTTCAGTGAGGTTGTTTTCTTGTTTAATCTTTTGCGTTTGTCTTTTTGTTTGTGCGTTAAGACTTGTAGTAAAAACAAGCACAGCTGTTAAAAATACCAAACGAGTAATGGAATTTAATTTCATAATTTTTTATACGTTTAAAATGGTTAATAAAGATTGTTTATGCAATATGAGAAATACTGATAAAACAATATAGTTGACAATAAGATTCTAAATGTAGGAAAATTTAACAAACTATGTAGGAATTGTTGATATCTTTTTGGGGATTGCTGATTAAAAAAAAGCTTCCGAAAACGAACCATTGAATTTGGAAGCCTTGCTATTATTGAACAACCTTTAAATTACTTGTTATTTGAAAATAAATTCATTCTAATTCCGGTGTAAATTCCGAATAATAAAACACTTCCTTTGGTACTTTCTGTGGTGGTAGGTTTGTATAAAAATTTAAACGTAGGATTTAATTCTGCTGTAAATATTTTTGAAATATTGTAATATATTCCTGCCCCAGCATTTAAACTAAGACTAATATCTGAAAGATTATTTACCTTTCCGACAGTAAGTTTTTCTCCAGAATTATTTTCAGCAATCAAAGAATTATCTGATAAAAAATAACCACTAATTCCTCCATATACTTGTAATCCAAACCTTTTATCTGAAAGAAAATAAGTGTATCGTAACGGTACTTCTATATATTCAATTTTCTGAACCAAATTAATTGTATTGTCATCGTTCTTAAAATCTTCTAATATTGAATTTGAAACGGAGGCGTCCTTATCTAAAGTTCCAAAATCCAAAATGCTTTCAGGGTAAATCAAGACCATTTCTTCTCCAATATTTTGATAAAAGGGATCTAAAATAGAAGTATTTAATGTTTGATAACTGATTTTTGTTCTTAAAACTCCAATGCTAAACATTCGTTTAACTCCTATAAAATTTAGGGAGGCTCCATAATTAAAATTAAATGCTCCTTTTGTGTCTAGCCCTTCTAATTGTCTGTTAATCATAGAACCAGAATTTGTAACGGTCGAATATTGTGGTGCAGCAATAAGAGTTATATTAAATTTCATTTTTTGATTTTCAATTCCTGAAATTGAATCTTTCTTTTCTGCTTCCTCCGTTTTTTCTATATTTTCTTCTTTAGGTTTTCTTAATTCGGCGATACTGTCCTTTCGTTCTTCTCTTAATTTAGTTATGCTGTCTTTTCGTTGTTGCCTTTCTGAAAGGCGTTTTTCTAATGCTGTTTCAGGTGTATTATTTACATCTGAACTTTTTTCTGAAACAGAATCATTTGAGTTATTACCTGTTTTGTTTTTATCTGAAATAGTCTCGGAATTAATAGATTTCTCTAAAGTATTCTTTTTTGAGTCGATAGTGTTATTATTGTAATCGTTAAAATGTTTTTTAGTTGAATTATTATTTGAAACAGTTTTTACTTTATTATCAGAAGTATTATTTTTACTTTTCTTCAGTTTATTAGAAGTTGTATTTTGAATGTTATTTTCAGTATTCAAATTATCAACTTGCTTATTTACATTTTTTTTATTCGAGTTTTTATTTGAATAGTTATTAGAAGATGATTCATCTGTAATTGTGATTTCTTCAGTTTCATTAGTTTCAACTTCACTATTCTCAAATACTGTTTGGTTGTTTTCTATGTGGTTTTCAGATTTGTAATCTTTTGAATTACTATCTGATGGCTTTCTGTTTACAATTTCATTTTTTGTGTCTATTGTTTCACTTGAATTAAAAATCCTTGTTCCAAAATATAAAATCAATAATAAAGCCAGCAGTCCGATAGCAGTGAACCAAATAAAGAAACCTCTTCTTTTCTTCTTCTTTTCGTCTAAAGTGGTATTTATTTTATTCCATAAATCATCAGATGGGGATTTCTGAACCTGATTTAATTTCTCATATATGAGTACCCCAATATCCTCCTTATGCTTCATCATTTCTTGGGTTTAAGTGGGTTGGTTTTTTATTTGTAATCTTCTTTTTAAGAATAGATTTTGCTCTGTGTAAATTCGATTTTGAAGTGCTTTCAGAAATAGATAACATATTGGCAATATCTTTGTGCGTATAATTATCCAATTGATAAAGGCTAAATACCAATCGATATTGATCGGGTAATTCTTGAATAAAATTCATAATAACATCTAAAGGAAGATTAATTGTTTCTGCTTCAATCGTAGTGTCCTCTAGTAGATCATTATTGATTTCGATGTTTATAGGCTTCTTTTTATTGTATTTGTCTATTGCTTTAAATATGGTAATACGTTTCATCCAACCTTCAAAAGAACCTTTGTTTTTGTATTTTTTAATGGTTTCAAAAATGGTAATAAATGCATCATGTAAATTGTCTTCGGCTTCCACTTCATTACTGCAGTATTTAAGTGATAATAAAAAAAGGGTATCCTTATATCGCTGAAACAACTCGTTTTGAGCTTCTCGGTTATTTTTTTTGCATTTGTATATTAGTTCTTCTTGCGTCAATAGATGGTTTTAGATAACGATTGCACAAGTTAATATTTCTTATGAAAGCAAATGTTTTTTTAAATATGAATTAATTTTTAATAATTTTCATTGTTCCTTTACTTATTCCATCGAGTTTTATATTACAAAAATAAATACCAGGGTCACCTTGAAGTTTTATTTCAATTTGATTTGTTTCGATTTCAGTTTTACTTACTATTTGTTGCCCTAAACTATTAGATATAGAAATTTCTACTTTTTGAAAGGTTTGCCCCAATGAGATTGTAAAATCCTCAGACGTAGGGTTTGGATATAAATTGATATTAGTTGCAATTTCGTTTTCATCAAGCCCTAAAATAGTATTGGTTAATTTCATTACAAAAATATCAGACTCACCATTAGATGTAAAGTTTAAAACATTTTCACCTGGATCTAAGTCTGCAATAAATCTAAAACTACCTGTAAAGATTAAGTTATTGGTATTGTCGGTATTAACTGAAAATCCAACATCTCGATCAGTTCCTCCTACTGAAATTGCCCAAATATAATTTCCGTTAAAATCGTATTTTGCCAAAAATGCATCTTTATTAAACATATTTCCAGAAGAAGTAAGTATGGCAGTTTCATTACTTGAATCAAAATCTACTTCGCCTCCAAACTTCCCTGAAATTAATATATTGTTTTGATCATCTACTGTTACAAACCACCCTTCATTTACTATATCTCCAATGCCTCCAAAGTTTTGTACCCATTCAAAGTTTCCATTTGCATTCAATTTTAGTAAAAATATATCTGTAACAGAATTTGTTGCAGTTACATTATGAATATCTGAATTTGGATCAAAATCTAGAGTTCCTTTAAATGCTCCAGTTATATAAACATTCCCTGATAAATCGGAAGTAATAGCTCTTACATTTTGCCAAGGTTCTTCATTTCCAATTTTTTTCGCCCAAATAAAGTTTCCATTTGCGTCAAGTTTTAATATAAAAAGATGATCTTCTCCATTTGGACCTGCGGTAAGGTTAAAGACATTATTACTAGGGTCAAAATCAATTGTACCAGTAAATCTACCTGTCATTAACATATTTCCATCTTGATCATAATCAAATGATTTTGAGTAGCCAGCCGAAGAAACGTCTATCGTTTTTACCCACAGAAATTCTCCTTGGTTTGTTAGTTTTAAAATATACATATCTCCAATTCCAATTGCTTGTACATAATGTGTTCCTGCGCTTGGGTCAAAATCTACCAAACCTGAAAAAGTACCTGTAATAGTAATATTATTATTACTATCTGTATGTATTGTAATTCCAAAATCTTGAGTTTGTTCTCCAAATGTTTTGACCCATACAAAATTTCCAGAGGCATCTAACTTTACTATAAAAAAGTCGTATTCACCATTAGATGTAACGATGAAATTAGTATTACTTGGGTCAAAATCAACAGCTCCCATAAAACTACCTGTAAGATATAAATTACCAGAATTGTCTAAAGACATTGTAGTAAAATATTCATTTTCAGAACCTCCAATAGAAATCGCCCATAATAAATCGCCTGAAGCATCTAATTTTTGAATAAAGATATCATCTCCTCCATTAGAAGTTAACTCAGTTGAACCTCCATTGGGATTAAAATTTACCGTCTCATTAAAAGTTCCGCCGGTATATATATTTCCTGAAACATCGAATGTTATTATTTTAGGGAATTCTATTCCATCTCCACCTACCGTTTTTACCCATTCTAAATCTTGAGCGTTTATAGAAAGACTGATTAATAAAATTGCGAATAATTGTATTGTTGTTTTCATAGCTTTAATTTGTATGTGTTTATTAATAACAGGAAACCGCTGCGATATAAATGGTGAGTATAGTTAATAATCCTCCAGAATCGTTTTCTATTATCCGAACAAATATTTCCTGTGGATTTTGAGTGTTATTGTATGATGTTGAGTTGATTGGGTTGTTTTCATCCAATGCGTTTTGGTATGTTTCGTAAAAAGTAAATGTATATTCGTTGGGATCTACAACGAGTGTGTAGGGAAGAAAACAATCGATATAGCTTTCTAAATTGAAAGTTGCAATTCCGCTATCTGCTTCAATTTCACATTCTTCAAAAACCAGTTGTTTGCAAGGGGAGAAGCATTCTTTTACTATTTTAAAATAAGATTCTCCGTTGAAAAGTTCCATTTCGTCTGCAGTTAGATAGGTGACTTTCCAATCAGAATTCCAATCTTCACCAATTTCTGATTCGTCCAAGAGATGGATATTTAGATGTAACTCATCTTCAATAAATAAAGAAATCCAAGTTCCAAGAATTACTTCTTCATTATAATGAAACCAGATATTTCCCATTGGACTAATTTCAAAATAAGCATCTTCATAGTCGTTGTTTTCACCTTCAAGAAAGGCTACTTTCCAAACACAATCTTCAAGAACTGCATTGCAATAGCCGATGGTTTCTTCTTCTAAACATGATTTTAAATTATATTGAAGTTCATCATTATTATTATTAATGATAAGTTCATCTCCATTGGCAAGTGTACTTGTAATTGGATAACTTAAACTTATGGAGTTTCCTTCCTCAATTCCTATCAAGAAAAGTATAAACTCTTGATCGCTATGCATTACTTTAAAATTGACTATTTCGAGATTGCTGTTATATTCAATAATTGTGAAGTTGTAGATAAAATCGATACAAGCAGTGACATTTTTAGGTTCATCATCGGTAATTGCAACTAAGGTTCTAAATAGATCTGAATCTACATTTATTACATCGTTTTCAGAGATGGTTGAAGTTTCAACAGGTTCATTCTCGCAAGAAGTAATTCCAGTAAATAAAACAAGTAACACAAGATTAATAATTTTTTTCATAGCTTTGATTTTATTAATTCCTTTTCCTTATAGTCTGAGAATTAATAAAAGGTTGCGTAGAAAAAGAAAAAACCTCCAATTCGAGAAATCGAATTTGGAGGTTTTTTATGTAAAACAGAAATGTTTTTTATCGACTAATCTCTACTACGATTGTCTCTACTTCTGTTATCTCTACCACGATTATCTCTTCCGCGGTTATTGTCTCTACTTCTGCTGTCGGTACGTGGAGGTCTTTCTACAAATCCTTCAGGTTTTGGTAAAAGAGCTTTACGAGAAACTTTTTCTTTACGAGTACGTTTGTCTAGACCGAAGTATTTTACATCAAACACATCACCCATATTTACTACGTCCGATACATTTTCGGTGCGTTCCCAAGCTAATTCAGAAACGTGTAATAACACTTCGTTTCCTGGAGCGTCCATATATTCAACGACAGCACCAAAATCTAACATTTTGATTACTTTCACTTCATAAGCGCTTCCTACTTCTGGTTTGAATAATATAGAATCTATTTTTGCCATAACAGCATCAATACCTTCTCTTCCAACACCTAAAATTTCAACAATACCTTCTTCAGTTACTGGATCTTCGTTAATAACGATCGTAGTCTCAGTTTCTTTTTGCATTTCCTGAATCACTTTTCCACCAGGTCCAATTAAGGCACCGATAAATTCGTTAGGAATACGTCTTGTTACCATTGTTGGAGCGTGATCTTTAACATCTGCATTTGGTGTTGCAATAGTATCAGTCAATTTTTCTAAGATATGTAAACGACCATCACGAGCTTGATTTAGTGCATTCACTAATATTTCGTATGACAATCCTTTTACTTTAATGTCCATTTGACAAGCGGTAATACCATCTGCGGTACCTGTTACTTTAAAATCCATATCTCCTAAGTGATCTTCATCACCTAAAATATCAGATAATACAGCATATTTTCCAGAATCAGCATCAGAAATTAATCCCATTGCAATACCAGAAACAGGCTTAATTAATTGTACGCCAGCATCCATCAATGCCATAGTTCCAGAACAAACTGTTGCCATAGAAGACGAACCGTTAGATTCTAACACTTCAGATACTACTCTTACTGTATAAGGACAATCTGCAGGAATCATTCCTTTTAATGCACGTTGTGCTAAGTTACCATGTCCAACTTCTCTACGAGAGGTTCCTCGAATTGGTCTTGCTTCTCCAGTACAAAAAGGAGGGAAGTTATAATGTAAATAGAAATTTTCTTCACCTTCATAAGACGGCATATCTATTTTGTTTGCATCTCTAGAAGTTCCTAAAGTTACGGTAGCCAATGCTTGTGTTTCTCCACGTGTAAAAATTGAAGAACCGTGAGTTGATGGTAAATAATCAACTTCACACCAGATTGGTCTAATTTCGTCTGTCTTACGACCGTCTAAACGCAACCCTTCATTTAAGGTTAAATCACGAATTGCAGCTTTTTCCGCTTTGCGATAATAATCAGAAACTAAACCACCGTAATCTGCTAATTCTTCTTCAGAAAACGTTGCTTTAATATCCGCTTTTATTTCAGCAAATGCAGCACTTCTTTCATGTTTAGAAGATCCAGCTTTTGCAATAGCATACACTTTATCGTACGCCATATCATGAACTTTCTTTTCTAAATCTTCTTCTACTCTTTCTCCTTCATATTCACGAACTTCTTTTTTTCCGAATGCTTCAGCTAATCTTAATTGAGCAGCACATTGTACTTTAATCGCTTCGTGAGCAAATTTAATTGCGTCTGCCATTTCTTCTTCAGAAATCTCATCCATTTCGCCTTCTACCATCATTACTGAATCTGCAGAAGCTCCAATCATCATATCTAAATCAGATTCTGCTAATTGAGCACGCGATGGGTTAATAATAAATTCACCATTAATACGACCTACTCTTGCTTCAGAAATGGCACATTCAAAAGGGAAATCTGATAATTGAATAGCAGCAGAAGCAGCTAATCCTGCCATTGCATCTGGCATCACGTCATCGTCATGAGACATTAATTGAATCATCACTTGTGTTTCTGCGGTATAATCTTTTGGAAATAATGGACGTAGTACACGATCTACTAAACGCATCGTTAACACTTCGCCATCACTAGGTATTGCTTCTCTTTTGAAGAAACCACCAGGATAACGTCCTGCAGCAGCAAATTTTTCTCTGTAATCTACTGTTAATGGTAGAAAACCAAGATCTTTTTGTTCGTAATTGGAAACTACTGTACATAATAACATACATTTTCCTGATTGCACGACAACGCTTCCATGAGCTTGTTTTGCTAATTTTCCGGTTTCGATGGAAATTTCTCTTCCATCCCCAAGGTCTATAACCTCTCTAAATACTTTTGGAATCATAATTTTTTTTTGTGTCCTACTTCGCCCTCGGTCTTCGTAGCCGAAATTAATTCGGCGAAGTTGACCCAAGCTTAAAAGAACTGTTAACAATGGTCAATATTCGCTTCTACGAATACAGTTGTTGTGTTGTGTGTTGCTGACCAATGAAAAACCTAAATTGTAGCTTTTCTTTATAACCCTCACGAAAGTGGGGGTCTTATAATAAATGTTATTCTACGAAAAACATTTATTTGTACTAATGTTTCTCTTTTTAAAGAGATTCCCGCTTTATCGGGAATTAAAAAGGGAGCATAAAGCTCCCTGGTATTTTACTTACGTAAACTTAATTCTTTAACAATTGCACGATATCTTAATACATCTTTTTTCATAAGATAGTTTAATAAAGATCGTCTTTTTCCTACTAACATAACCAAAGAACGTTCTGTGTTGAAATCCTTGTGGTTTTTTCTTAGGTGTTTTGTTAAATGCTCAATACGGTAAGTGAACAAAGCGATTTGACCTTCAGCAGATCCAGAGTCTTTTGCAGACTTTCCGTGTTTTTTGAAAATTTTTCCTTTTTCTTCAGGTGATAAATACATGCCAATATTATTTTAAATGATTTTTATGTACAGA
>JAJRQR010000004.1 GCA_024280145.1 Bacteroidota bacterium | reverse complement strand
ATTTTTACCGCAATAATGACTTGTTCACACGCAGATGAAAATTGTCCTTTTATTTCAGGAGCTGAAAAACGAATTCCTATAACATACGAAGACCCAAAAGAATTTGATAATACACCATTTCAAAAAGAAAAATACAAAGAATGAAGCCTTCAAATTGCTTCAGAAATGAGCTATGTTTTTTCGAGAATTAAATAGTTATGACAAAAAAATTAGGCTTCCTAGATAGCTACCTAACCTTATGGATTTTCGCAGCAATGGCGATAGGAGTTGGAATTGGATATTTTGTTCCTTCCTTTCCAGATTTAATCAATTCTTTCAGTAGTGGATCTACCAATATCCCTATTGCTATCGGATTAATATTAATGATGTATCCGCCTTTGGCAAAGGTTAATTATGCATTACTTCCGAAGGTGTTTAAAGACGTAAAAGTCTTATCAGTTTCATTAGTGCTTAACTGGATTATCGGGCCGATTTTAATGTTCGTTTTAGCAATAACCTTTTTGCAAGACTATCCAGAATATATGGTCGGACTCATATTAATTGGTCTCGCAAGATGTATCGCAATGGTCTTGGTTTGGAACGATTTAGCCGAAGGAAGCTCCGAATACGGAGCAGGATTAGTGGCCTTAAACAGCATCTTCCAAGTATTTGCCTATAGTTTTTATGCTTGGTTATTTATTACCGTTTTACCACCTTATTTTGGTTTTGAAGGAGCCATCGTGGATATTTCAATTTCAACAATCGCAGAAAGCGTAGCCATTTATTTAGGAATTCCTTTTTTACTAGGAATCT
Organism: Bacteroidota bacterium; assembly: GCA_024280145.1. Classification (GTDB taxonomy): domain Bacteria; phylum Bacteroidota; class Bacteroidia; order Flavobacteriales; family Flavobacteriaceae; genus Marifrigoribacter. The sequence continues at coordinate 26,841 of JAJRQR010000004.1, read as the reverse complement.
TAAGTCGACTAATTTTAGTTAAACTGAAAGGAGAAAAATGGTATACCGAAAAATTTATTCCAACCATATCTCCATTAACCTTAATCGCTTTGTTATTTACGATTGTGGTAATGTTTTCTTTAAAAGGAGAATTGATTGTAGAAATTCCGATGGATGTACTAATCATTGCAGTTCCATTATTAATATATTTTACGATAATGTTTTTTATTTCATTCTTTGCTAGCAAGGCAATGGGAGCGGATTATAAAAAGAATGCTGCTATATCCTTTACCGCTTCCGGAAATAATTTTGAACTAGCCATCGCAGTAGCCATCGCCGTTTTCGGACTAAACTCTGGTCAGGCATTTGCAGGAGTTATTGGTACTTTGGTAGAAGTTCCTGCTTTAATTTTATTGGTGAGAGTTTCTTTTTGGCTTAAGAAAAAATATTATTAGCATTAAAGAAATTGTTGTCACCTAATGTAAACTTATGTTAAAAATAATGTTTTTAGTTATATTTTTGTAAATTCGCAGGTGTAATGAAACAATTTATCCACAAAATAGCGTCTGTATTAATGGCATTTGTAGTCTTATTTTCTACCATGTCCTTTACCATCGATATGCATTATTGTGGTGATACTTTAGTTGATACATCAGTTTTCTCAAAAGCAGAATCTTGTGGAATGGAATCTATGGAAACCTCCACTTGTGAATCGCCAGAACTGAAGAAAAAATGTTGTTCGGAAGAGCAAATTTCTTTTGAAGGAGAAAACGAATTGCAACTTACTTTTGAAGATCTTAACTTCGAACAACAAGTATTTATTTCAAGTTTTATTTACACTTATATCAATCTTTTTGAAGGATTAGAAGAAAACATCATTCCTTTACAGGATTACTCACCACCTCTGGTCGTTAAGGACATACAGTTGCTTGACGAAGTATATTTAATTTGATTTTATAATTTAGATTCTTACAACACTCACGTCTTTACGAAGAGTGAAGTATGTCCCGAAAACTATCGGGAGACGTGGCATTCTTATTACCAGAATACTATGCTGCACTTTTCTAAATTAATTCAAATTAAATTACATTTCTATGCTAAATAAAAGTATCAAATTTTTAATAGAAAACAAACTAGTAGCCGTTTTATTACTCGCCTTATTTATTGGTTGGGGAATATCAACAGCACCTTTTGATTGGAACACAGGAAGCTTTCCTAGAAATCCAGTGGCAGTAGATGCTATTCCAGATATTGGAGAAAATCAGCAAATCGTTTTTACCAAATGGGAAGGACGTTCACCACAAGATATTGAAGATCAAATTACCTATCCATTAACTTCATCCTTATTAGGAATTCCGGGTGTAAAAACCGTTAGAAGTTCTTCGATGTTTGGTTTTTCAAGTATCTATATCATTTTTGAAGAAGACATTGAATTCTATTGGAGCCGAAGTAGAATTTTGGAGAAATTAAACTCACTTCCAGCCAATCTTTTACCAACAGAAGTACAACCAAGTTTAGGCCCAGATGCTACAGGATTAGGTCAGATTTACTGGTATACTTTGGAAGGAAGAGATGAAGAAGGAAACGTAACTGGAGGTTGGGATTTGCAAGAATTGCGAAGTATTCAAGATTATTATGTGAAGTATGCACTTTCTGCTGCTTCGGGAGTTTCAGAAGTTGCTTCTATTGGCGGATTTGTACAAGAATACCAAATAGATGTTAACCCAGATATATTAAAGGAATATGGAATTTCACTTCAGCAAGTAGTAAAAGCTGTTCAGAAAACCAATAAAGATATTGGTGCAAAAACCATTGAAATAAATCAAGCAGAATATTTAGTTCGTGGTTTGGGTTATGTGAAATCTGTAGAGGATATTGAAAATGCAGTAGTGACTTCAGAAAATTTCACTTCAATTTTAGTGAAAGACATCGCAAAAGTTTCTTTAGGTCCCGCAGAGCGAAGAGGAATTTTAGACAAAGAAGGTGCTGAGGTTGTTGGTGGTGTGGTAGTAGCTCGTTATGGTGCGAACCCGATGGAAGTAATCACGAATGTAAAAGAAAAAATAGCAGAAATAAGCTCTGGATTGCCTTCCAAAATTTTAAAAGATGGAAGAACTTCCCAGTTAACAATTGTTCCTTTTTATGACCGTACTGAGTTGATTCAAGAAACATTGAACACACTTGATGAAGCACTTTCAATGGAAATCATCATTACCATTTTAGTAATTGTATTGATGCTTTTCAACTTACGAGCTTCTATTTTAATTTCAGGATTATTACCCGTTGCAGTTTTAATGGTTTTTATCGCAATGCGAATGTTTAACGTAGATGCCAATATAGTGGCACTTTCAGGAATTGCGATTGCTATTGGGACGATGGTAGATGTTGGTGTGATTCTTTCTGAAAATATTATACGGCATATTGATGAGGAGAAAACAGAAGAAAGAGGAGAGAAGAAAGAGGAGAGAAAAAGAAATATCAATCAGATAGTTTACAAAGCCACCAAAGAAGTTTCTGGAGCGATCATCACTGCGGTAATGACTACTATTATTAGTTTTATCCCCGTATTTACAATGATTGGTGCTGAAGGAAAATTATTCAGACCCTTAGCTTTTACCAAAACAATGGCCTTAACAGCTTCGTTAATTGTGGCGTTATTTTTAATTCCACCATTTGCTGCATGGTTGTTTGGTTGGAAATCACCCAAAAAGAAATTCGGATTTATACTCAATATAGCAATGATTGCTGTGGGCGTTTTAGGTATCATAAGTGGTTATTATTTAGGATTAATTCTAATTGGTTTTGCTATTTCAAGTCTATTAAAATTAAAAGAAATTGTTAATGAAGCCAAAGCAAACCTGATTAATATAATTCTGACAACAGTAGCCATCGTAATTCTGTTAAGTATTTACTGGCGACCACTTGGAGTTGATTATTCTGTTTTTTCAAATTTGATTTTTGTAAGTATTATTTGTTTCGGATTGCTAAGTATATTCACGCTTTTCAGAAAATATTATGTTAGAATTTTACAATGGGCATTGGCTAATAAAATTTTATTTCTGAGTATTCCTGCATTGATAGTTTTCTTCGGAGTTAATATAATGAGTAATACCGGAAAAGAATTTATGCCTGCTTTAGATGAAGGCTCATTTCTGTTAATGCCAACTTCATTACCACATTCTGGTGTTGCTGAAAATAAACGAGTTTTACAACAATTAGATATGGCAGTTGCCACCATTCCTGAAATTAAAACCGTGGTTGGAAAATCTGGTAGGGTTGAAAGTGCTTTGGATCCCGCTCCTTTATCGATGTATGAAAATGTAATTGTTTACAAACCTGAATATGTTTTGAATGATGAAGGAAAACGTATGAAGTTCAAAGTAAATGAAGATGATTTATTTGAAACAGTTTTAGGTAATTGTATTCCTTCAGGAAATAAAATAGATAGCAAAGAATTAATTGAAGATGAAGATGGAGAATATTTTAGAAATTGGAGAAAGCATATTAAATCCTCAAATGATATTTGGAATGAAATAGTTGAGGTTACAAAAATACCTGGAGTGACTTCAGCTCCGAAATTACAACCCATTCAAACTCGATTGGTAATGCTTCAAACAGGAATGCGTGCACCAATGGGAATTAAAGTAAAGGGTCAAAATCTAGCAGATATTGAAGCCTTCGGAATTAAATTAGAATCCATTCTTAAAAATGTTTCAGGTGTTAAAAAAGAAGCTGTTTTTGCCGACAGAATTGTTGTAAAACCTTATTTGTTAATCGATATTGATAGAGAGAAATTAGCTATATATGGCTTGGCAATTGAAGATGTACAAACCATTTTGGAAGTTGCAATTGGCGGAAAAGTTCTAACGCAAACCGTAGAAGGTAGAGAGCGTTACGGAGTTCGAGTTCGGTATCCAAGAGAATTGCGTACAAGCCCGAGTGACTTAGAAAAAATCTTTGTGCCTACTCCAAAAGGAAATCCAATTCCATTAAATGAATTGGTCGAAATAAAATACGAGCAAGGACCTCAGGTAATAAAAAGTGAAGATACTTTTTTAGTGGGTTATGTACTTTTTGATAAAGTGGACGATGAAGCTGAAGTTACCGTTGTAGAAAGGGCACAAGATGCTATTACTAGAGCGATTGAAAGAGGCGAAATTACCGTTCCAAAAGGAATTAATTACACGTTTACGGGTACTTATGAAAACCAGTTGAGAGCAGAAAAAACGCTTTCAATCGTGGTTCCATTGGCCTTGATGGTTATCTTTTTAATTATTTATTTTCAGTTTAAATCGGTGGCTACTTCGTTGATGGTTTTCACAGGAATCGCTGTGGCATTTGCAGGGGGATTTATTATGATTTGGTTATATGGCGAATCTTGGTTTTTAAATATTGATATCTTCGGAATTAATTTGCGGGAACTATTTCAGATGAATCCTATTAATTTAAGTGTTGCCGTTTGGGTCGGGTTTATTGCGCTATTCGGAATTGCAACCGATGATGGAGTTGTAATGGCGACATATCTAACACAAACCTTTGAAAGAAACACACCTAAAACAAAGCAAGAAATTAGAGCATCGATAGTTGAAGCAGGAGAAAAACGAATTAGACCTTGTTTAATGACAACAGCAACGACCATCTTGGCATTATTGCCCATTTTAACTTCGACAGGAAGAGGAAGTGATATCATGATTCCGATGGCAATTCCAAGTTTTGGAGGAATGTTAATTGCATTGATTACGTTGTTTGTAGTTCCAGTGTTATTCAGTTGGAAAAAAGAACTTCAATTAAAATCAATCAAATAGAAAGTAAAATAAACGGTCGTTGAGCGGAGTCGAAACGATAAAAATAGTACTGATGAAAAACAAAACACTAATAACCTTAATTCTACTAATGTCTGCAATAACAAATGCTCAGACATTACAAGACTATTTAGAAATAGCCAAAGAGAATAGCTCGGAATTAAAAATTGATAATTACAATTACGAATTGGCGAAGGAAAAAGTAAATGAAGTTGGGAACAATACTAAGACTAGTTTCAATTTTGGATATTTTATTCAACGTCCAGAAACTCGAGTTGGTTCTCAAGTGGCGATGGGTGGAATTCGCCAACAATTTCCTTGGTTTGGAACAAAGAATACCGAACGTGAAATGATTAATTCCTCAGCAGATGCTTGGAAATACGATGTGGAATTATCGGAAAGAGATTTGTTTTATAAAGTAAAAGAAGCGTATTATAATTTATATGAAAAGCAGGCTATCACAGCGATTTTACTTGAAAATAAACAAATACTAATGACCTATGAAAATATGGCTTTGGCTGCTTTAGAAAATAATAAAGCTTCGTTTAGCGATGTGTCTATTATTAGAGTTCAGAAAAATGAATTACACAGTACTATTTTTCAGAATTATAATGATATAGAGGCATTGAGTAAAAACTTTAATCGACTGCTTCAAAGAAATATTGATGAAATGATTAGCATAAAAGACAGCCTAAATGTTACTGATATTTTAATAGGAAATGCAACTGTAAATGAGCATCCAAGTTTATTTAAAATTGATCAAATAAATGAAACCTTGACTTTTGAAGATGAATTAATAGGAAAAGAAACCACGCCGACAATTGGCGTTGGACTGGATTACATCATCGTCAATGAAATTGAAAATGTGAGTGTAGTTGATAACGGGAAAGATATTATTCTTCCAACGGTTTCATTATCAATTCCCATTTTTAATAAGGATTATAAATCGAAAAAGAATCAAATTAGAATTAAGCAAGACCAGGTGATTTCAGAAAAAATCAATCAGAAACGATTGCTAGAAATGGCTTTGGAAGATGCGTTGCTTTCATTTAATAATTCAGTTTTAAGTGTAGTTGCTGCACAAAAAAACAAAGAAGAAATTCAACACGCTATCAATATAAATTTAAAAGCATACGAAACTGGAGTTTTAGATTATGAAAATATTGTTGGACTTCAACTTCAAAAAATCAAGTATCAATTAATGGAAGTGGAAGCAACAAAAATGGCTTTTATCGCAAAAGCAACCACCGAATACCTTACAAATTAAAAAGCATAATTATGAGAAAATATATAACATACATAGGAGTTTTAGCCATTGGACTACTAATTGGATGGCTTGTTTTTGGAAATAATTCAAAAGAAAAAATACAAGATCATTCAACAGAAACTGCTGAGGAACATTGGACTTGCTCCATGCATCCTCAAATAGATTTACCACAACCTGGTGCTTGTCCGATTTGCGGAATGGATTTAATACCAAAAACAGCATCCGAAGAAGGATTGGCTTCAGATCAGTTTAAAATGACTAAAAATGCCATGGCATTGGCAAATATTGAAACGGTTGTTATTGGAAATGGATCTAGAAATTCTAATAAATTAATTCTTTCAGGAAAAATTTCTGCCAATGACAAAACAAGTGCCTTGCAAACAGCACATTTTGGAGGGAGAATTGAGCAACTAAATTTTAAAACTGTGGGAGAGTTTGTATCAAAAGGAGCTTTGATAGCAACGATCTATTCTCCAGAATTGCTTACGGCACAAAATGAATTAATCGAGGCTATATCAATTAAAGAATCACAACCAGAATTGTATAAAGCAGTTCGTAATAAATTAAAATATTGGAAAGTTTCAGAGAAGCAAATTCAGCGTATAGAACAAACCAAAAAAGTACAGTCAAACTTTACGATGTATGCGAATGTTTCGGGATATATTTCAGAAATATTTATTGAAGAAGGAAACCACGTAACTGAAGGGTCACCACTGTTTAACGTAAGTAATTTGGGCTCAGTTTGGGCAGATTTAGATGTCTATGAAAAGGATATAAAAAACATAAAATTAGGACAGACTATTGAAATTTATTTGAATGCATATCCAAATAAAATAATTACAGCAAAAATCGATTTTATTGATCCAATTTTAAACAATGCAACACGTACTGTATTAGTAAGAGCGACTTTAAATAATAAAGATAATTATTTAAAACCGGGAATGTTAATTACTAGTGAAATCGCAATAAATCCTGAAGCAAATGATTCATTTGTTATGGTTCCGAAAACAGCGGTAATGTGGACTGGTAAGCGTTCGGTAGTGTATGTGAAAGCTTCAAAATCAGAACCTGTTTTTGAAATGAGAGAAGTGAAACTGGGAAATGATTCAGGAGCTAATTTCGAAGTGTTAGAAGGATTAAAAGACGGAGAAGAAGTAGTCTTTAACGGAACATTTACAGTAGATGCTGCTGCTCAATTACAAGGTAAAGCAAGTATGATGAACCGAAGTGATAATAATTCCGAAGAAGAAACTACTAAAGCACTAGATATTGATAAATCAAAAATAAATACTGAGTTTAAAAAGCAGCTGGGAGAAGCGGTTTCAGCATATATACAATTAAAAGATGCTTTGGTTGCAGGCGATGCTAATAATGGACAAAAGAAAGCTGAAGATTTAAGAAATTCTTTGAATGATGTAGATATGTCTTTATTAAAAGGAGATGCTCATAACGAGTGGATGCGAATTTTAAAACAAGTGAAATTTGCTACTGAAGATATTTCAAATTCAAAAGATATTAAAGTACAAAGAAATTCATTTCTGGTATTAGGAAAAAGCTTTTCAGAAGCGATAAATACCTTTGGAATAGATTCAAATAACAAACCAATTTACCTTGAATTCTGCCCAATGGCAAATGATGACAAAGGTGGATATTGGTTAAGTTTTGAAAAAGAAATTAAAAATCCTTACTTCGGAAAAGCAATGATGAGTTGTGGAGAAGTAAAGGCAACATATTAAAACAATAATTTAAAAATAGAAAACAATGAAAACAACAAAAATTTTATTCGTAGCACTTGTAATAGGATTATTTACAGCTACAAACGTACAAGCACAAGACCACAAACATGGAGATTCTGATAAAGCATCTCCACCAATGACAAAAGAAATGTATGTATGTCCGATGCACGCAGATGAAAAAAGTGAAAAGCCAGGAAAATGTTCTCAATGTGGGATGGAAATGAAAAAGATGAAAATGAAAAGTGGAGATATGAATCATGGGAAAATGGATCATAGCAAAATGAAAAGCGATAGTAAAGAATCTTTGAGTACAGATATGGCAGCTGCATATATCTGCCCAATGAAATGTGAAGGAGACAAAACGTATGACAAAGCTGGAAAATGTCCAAAGTGTGGTATGAATTTAAATAAAGTAGAAGGAAAAAAAGAAAGCAAAGAAGAGCATAAGCATTAAAATTTTAAGCCCTGCAATTAAGAGATAGGATTGGGAAGCCCATTCAAAATTAGTTTAAACTAATTCTGATACCCTTTTCTTTCTCTTAGGCAGGCACAAATAATCGGCAAAAATAAAAATTTATGAAACACACTTATAAAATTACCGGAATGACCTGCACAGGCTGTAAAGCTAATGTAGAAGATGCTTTAGGAAATTTAAAAGAAGTAACTAGAGTTTCAGCCGATTTAAAGAAAGAAGAAGTAGTTGTAGAAATGACTTCCCACGTTTCATTAGAAAAACTACAGGAAACGTTATTATTAGCTGGATTACATTATACCATCGAAATGCCCGGTCATGAAAAACACGCTGAAGTAAAGAAACCAGTTGATGGGAACGGTGTTTTTTATTGTCCGATGCACTGTGAAGATGAAAAAACGTATGATTCACAAGTGGGCTGTCCTGTATGTGGAATGGATTTAGTAGAGCAACTAAAAGCAGTGGTTACAACACAATATACTTGCTCCATGCATCCTGAGGTTATAAAAGATGGACCTGGGGCTTGTCCAATTTGTGGAATGGATTTAATCCCGATGGAACCTACCGAAAGTGAAGAAGATAAAACCTATAACAAGTTGCTTAAAAAAATGAAATGGGCTGTTTTATTTACAGTTCCAATTTTCATTATTGCAATGGCAGATTTAATTCCAGGTAACCCTCTTGGAAAGGTGTTTAGTCAAATTACTTGGAATTGGATTCAGTTGGCACTTTCAATACCTGTGGTGTTTTACGCAACTTGGATGTTTTTTGAAAGAGCTTACAAATCCATTGTTACTTGGAATTTGAATATGTTCACCTTAATTGGAATTGGTTCAGGAATAGCCTTCTTATTTAGCATTTTCGCTTTGATTTTCCCTGATGTTTTTCCAGATCAATTTAAAACCGAAAGCGGAACGGTATTCGTGTACTTTGAAGCTGTAACTGTTATTTTAACCTTGGTTTTATTAGGACAATTATTAGAAGCAAAAGCCCACAGTCAAACCAGTGGAGCAATAAAAGAATTATTAAAACTAGCACCTACCGAAGCCGTTTTAGTAAGCTCAGAAGGAGATAAAGTAATCTCCATTCACGATATTAAAAAAGGAGATCTATTACGAGTAAAACCAGGAGATAAAATTCCTGTTGACGGGAAAATAACCGAAGGACATAGTAATGTAGATGAAAGTATGATAACGGGTGAGCCTATTCCTGTGGATAAAAATGTAGGCGATCAAGTAAGTTCAGGAACTATTAACGGAAACAAATCTTTTGTGATGAAGGCTGAAAAAGTAGGTTCAGAAACCTTGCTTTCTCAAATCATTCAAATGGTAAATAATGCGAGTAGAAGTAGAGCTCCAATTCAAAAATTAGCAGATAAAATCTCAAAATATTTTGTGCCAATTGTCATATTGGTTTCCGTAATCACATTTATAGTTTGGTATATACTCGGTCCCGAAGGAGATCAAATGGTCTTTGCTTTTGTAAATGCAATCGCAGTTTTGATTATTGCTTGCCCTTGTGCATTAGGATTAGCAACTCCAATGTCGGTAATGGTTGGCGTTGGAAAAGGAGCTCAAAATGGTGTTCTAATTAAAAATGCCGAAGCCTTAGAAAATTTAAATAAGGTTGATGTTTTAATCACTGATAAAACAGGAACGATCACAGAAGGAAAGCCATCGGTTGAAAAAGTGATGGATGCTTCCAACGAATTTTCGCCTCAATTATTAAAATATATTGTTTCCTTAAATCAGTATAGCGAGCATCCTTTAGCGGAAGCGATTGTGAATTTTGGAAAGAAAATTAATATTTCATTTTTAGAATCCAAAAATTTTGAAGCTATTATGGGAAAAGGTGTTGTTGGTACGGTAGATGGAAAGGAAATCGCCTTAGGAAATAGCAAATTAATGGAGCAGGTAAAGGCATCTATTTCAGAAGAAATTAATAGGAAAGTAATAGTAGAACAGGAACATGGTAAAACGGTTTCCTATATTTCTGTAGATGGAAAAGTAGAAGGGTTTGTTACTATTTCTGACGCTATAAAAGAAACCAGTATAGAAGCGATTTCAATTCTTCAGAAAAAAGGAGTTGAGGTAATTATGTTGACGGGAGATAATCAACTTACGGCTAAATATGTAGCAGACCAATTGCATTTATCAAGTTTTCAAGCAGAATGTTTACCAGAAGATAAATTAAGAGTAATTGAAAAATTACAAGCCGAGGGAAAAATAGTGGCGATGGCTGGCGACGGAATTAACGATGCACCAGCTTTAGCACAAGCAGATATAGGAATCGCGATGGGAACAGGAACCGATGTTGCCATCGAGAGTAGCGAAGTAACCTTGGTAAAAGGCGATTTATTAGGAATTGTAAAAGCGACAAACTTAGGGAAAGCAGTAATGAAAAATATTAAAGAGAATTTATTTTTCGCCTTTATATATAACGTATTAGGAGTTCCAATTGCTGCGGGAATTTTATATCCAGTATTTGGATTGTTATTATCACCAATGATTGCAGCTGCGGCTATGAGTTTTAGTTCGGTTTCGGTGATTGTGAATTCATTGCGATTGAAACGAGTAAATTTAAAATAGTACGACCTCACAGGTTTTTAAAACCTGCGAGACCTAATAAATAAATCTAAATATTAAAAAACAAAAACAAATGAAATACGAAGTATTCACGAATTCAAAATTAAAATTTAAAACTATGAGTAAAAAATCAATTTATGTATTAGCCGTAATAGCACTGACTTTTACAGCTTGTAAAAACGAAAAAAAGACAGAAGACCATCACGAAGGTGAAAGCACAGAAATGCACGATATTAGTGACGGACATCACGATAACGAAGGAGAACATGCAGAAGAAAACAGAAATAATGAAGCTTCAAATGATAAGAATTCAGCAACATCAGCAATGGTAGATGGTTATTTAGAAATCAAAAACGGATTGGTTTCAGATGATAAAATAGTTGCTGCAAAAGGTGGGAAAAGTTTATTAAATGCATTCGCAAGTTTTAATATGGAATCGTTAAGCAAAGAGCAACATTCAGAATATATGGAAATTGTTGAAAATGCAACAGAGCAAGCAGAGCATATTGTTAAAAGCCCGATAGACCACCAACGCGAACATTTTGAAATATTGAGTAATGATATGAATGATTTAATCGCTCTTTTAGGAACTGAAAAAACCTTATATCAAGATTTTTGCCCAATGGCAAATAACGGTAAAGGAGCCATTTGGTTAAGTGAAACCGAAGAAATTAAAAATCCTTTCTACGGAAGTAAAATGATGAAATGTGGTAAAATGCAAAAGCAAATAAACTAAATCATTTTTAATGAAAAAATATCTAAAGAAAATAATTATAGTTTTAGTAATTGCTTTTATAGGTATTCAATTTATTCCAAGAACTTATAATTTAAGTGACACTATTCCAGAAAATGATATTAGTAATACTTTAGATATTCCCGAAAATATTCAGCTAATTTTTGAAACTTCTTGTTATGATTGTCATAGTAATAACACAGAATATCCTTGGTATAATATGATTCAGCCTATAAGCTATTTTATGGAAGGCCATATTACAGAAGGGAAAGAAGAGCTAAATTTCAGCGAAATAGGTAGCTATTCAAACAGAAAATTAAAAAGTAAATTAAAATCGATTATCAATCAGATAGACGATGAGGAAATGCCTATGTTTTCTTATACTATCATTCATAGAAAAGCAATTCTTTCAGAAGAAAATAAAAAACAAATAAAAAAATGGGTTTCAATTAATTTGAATAATATTTCAAAGTAAAATAATTATATTTGCATATTAAGATTAACTTATCTTTTTTAAAAACCTACAAATGAAAAAACAGTATTTCACCCTATTATTAGCATTAATTTCCGTTTCATTATTTTCTCAAAATGAGTTAATCATCCCTGGAACTATTACAAGTACAGATATCAATTTGACATTACAAAATGGCACCCACGAATTTTTTGCAGGAGAAACTACCGCAACTATGGGAGTGAATGGCAACATATTAGGGCCTACTTTAATTTTAAATCAAGGAGAGAATTTAAATATAAATGTGACCAATAATTTAGGGGAAGAAACTACGATACATTGGCACGGTCTTCATGTTTCAGCTGAAAATGATGGAGGCCCTCATACAATTATTGATCCAGGAGCTATTTGGAATCCTCAATTTACAGTTTTAAATAAAGCTGCTACCTATTGGTATCATCCACATTTATTAGATGTTACCGACGAGCACGCAAGTAAAGGAATTGCAGGATTTATTATTATTAAAGATGCAGATGAAGCAGCGCTAGATTTACCAAGAACTTACGGAGTTGATGATATTCCTCTAGCGGTTCAAACAAAAGATTTTGATGCTAATTTTCAGATTGTGAATCACGCAAATAATGATGATACGGTAATGGTAAACGCAACGGTAAACCCTGAAACTGATGTGCCAGCGCAAATTGTAAGACTTCGATTGTTAAATGGCTCTTCTCAACGAGTTTTTAATTTTGGGTTTTCAGGAAATATGACTTTCTATCAAATTGCAACAGACGGAGGATTAAAAGAAGCACCTATGGCTTTAACAAGACTGCTACTAGCTCCTGGAGAGCGCTCAGAAATATTAGTAGATTTAAACGGAATGAACGGGCAAACCATTCAATTAATGAGTTATGCTTCCGAATTTCCTAATGGAATTTATGGAGCAACCAATCCAGGAATGGGAGCGGGAATGACGATGGATGATTATAATCCAAATCCGTTAAACGGAGCAGATTTTAATATCCTACAATTGAATGTGGTGCCACAAACTGCAAATCCTGTGACGACAATCCCTACTAGTTTGGTAGATCAAAATCCTTATTTAGAAAGCGATTCAGATCAAGCTAGAACTTTTACGATGCAACCAGATACTTCAGGACCAACACAATTAAACGGAACTTTTAATATCAATGGAGTAAGTATGGATATGAGTATTATTAATGTAACCATTCCGTTGGATAATACTGAAATTTGGACGGTCCAGAATAGCTCTGGAATATCACATCCTTTTCACGTACACGATGTTCAATTTTATATTTTAGATATTAATGGGAATCCACCACCAGCTTCTGCTCAAGGTTGGAAGGATACTTATTTGGTGCCTTCGGGAGGAGGAACAATGCGATTTATTACCAAGTTTGAAGATTTTGCAGACGATACCGTTCCGTATATGTATCACTGTCATATGCTAACCCACGAGGATACTGGGATGATGGGACAATTTGTTGTGGTTGATGTTTTAGGACTGAATGATTTTGAAAAAAATGACGATTTACTTTTATACCCTAACCCTTCGGAAGGAGTTTATATGACGATGCAGTTAAAAGATGTTTCAGAAACCATACAATCCTATGCTATTATTAATGAATTAGGACAAATTGTAAGTTACTATAAAATTCATTCGAATGAAATAAGTAACAAGTTTTCATTTCCTATTCACGAATTAGCAAGCGGGAAATATTTCATTAAAGTCTATACGGAAACAAAAATCATCACGAAGAACTTTATAGTGAAAAATTAGTTTTTGTTTTTTGGAATAGTTGAAATAAGTATTCCTGAAATAATCAAAACAGCACTATAAAAATGAAAGAAACTCAACCTTTCATTTAAAAGAAAATAGGCAAGAATCCCACTGAAAATCGGTAAGGTATAATAAACCATTCCAGATTTTGTGGGGCCAATAAGTAAGATGGCTTTATTCCAAAGAAGGAATGCTAAAAGGGAAGCACAGATTCCAATATATATAATGGAACCAATTGCATTTGAGCTATAGGTTACGGTTTCAGTAATAGAAATTTCATATAAATAGAAAGGAAAAAGCATTGTTAGACCTATTACAAAAGAGGCATATTGAAACGGAATTAGTTTTAACTCTTTAGGTTTCCTTTTTAAAAGTATGCTATAAATGGCGAAAATAACAGCTGCCAAAAGCATCCAAATATCTCCTTGATGAAACGATAGTTCGAGTAAAGCTGTGAGTGACCCTTTTGTAATTATTGTTGAAACACCTATCATTACAAGGATAATTCCAATTATTTTTCTGAAAGTAATTTTTTCCTTGTAGAGAAATCGAGAAAAAATAATAATGAACACTGGGAAGGTAATCGAGATTAAAGATAGATTTAAAGCTGTTGTAGTTTTACCAGCAATATAAATAAGCGTATTAAAAATGGTGACTCCAAAAAACGAAATGATTAAAATATATTTATAGTTTTTTATTAATTCTTTCCAATTTCCTTTTAATGACCTTATAGCAAAAGGAGTGAAGACGATTACTGCAACTGTCCACCTCCAAAAAGCCAAAGATATTGGAGGGATTTCAGAAGATAAATCTCTTGCAACAATAAAGTTTCCAGACCAGATTGCTGTTGCAAGTAAGGCAAATAAAAAACCTAAAAAAGGGTTATTTGAATTAAATTTTTTAAATTAAGAATAAGGGTATTTAATTTCTTTATAGTTTCAGTAAGCATATCGATTATTAAAAACGTAAAAGGCCAATAAAATTCTTATTTTTGCCCTAGAACAAAAGTAAACAATTATGGCAAGCAAAATATTAGAGCAATTAGAATGGCGTTATGCCACTAAAAAGTTTGATGAAAATAAAAAACTTTCCGAAGAAAAACTTTCTATTTTAAAAGAAGCTTTTAATTTAACGGCAACCTCTTATGGTTTACAACCCTTGAAATTAGTAGTGGTTAGCAACCCTGAAAAGATTAAAAAATTGGTGCCAATGTCTTATAACCAAGGACAAATTGGAAATGCTTCTAATATTTTAGTGATCTGCACGGAAACAAAAGTTGATGAAAAATATATTAGAAACTACTTCGATTTAGTAGAGAAAACCAGAAACACTCCAAGAGATGTTTTAAGTTCGTTTGAAGAGTTTTTAGTTTCAGATTTTGGGAAGAAAACACAAGAAGAAATTGACGTTTGGTCAGCAGAACAAGCCTATTTAGCCATCGGAAATTTACTAACCGTTTGTGCTGTTGAAGAAATTGATGCTTGTCCTATTGAAGGATTTGTACCAAGTCAATACGATGAATATCTTCAATTAACCGAAAAAGGGTTGAAGTCCGTTTTAGTATTAGCTGTTGGTTACAGAGCCGAGGACGATATGTTTTCAGAAATGAAAAAAGTTAGACAAGGAGTGGAGAATATGGTCATTGAGATTAATTAGAATATTTAAACAAATCTCAAAAGCAACCTTTATATTTGTTGGACACTTAATAATAAATAATAACAATAAGAAATAATTAATACTTATGCCTGGATTTGAAATATTTGGCGACGAAGAGCGCAAACAAGTAAACGATGTTTTAGAAAGCGGAATTTTAATGCGTTACGGTTTTGACGGAATGCGAAACGGACATTGGAAAGCCAAAGAGTTTGAAACTACTTTTGCAGAAAAAATGGGAGCGGAGTATTGTCAGTTAGTTTCAAGTGGAACTTCTGCGTTAACTACTGCATTGGCTTCTGCTGGTATTGGAGCGGGCGATGAGGTCATTATGCCTTCCTTTACATTTGTAGCGAGTTTTGAATCTATTTTAGCATTAGGAGCAATCCCTGTATTGGTGAATATTGACGAAACGTTGACATTAGATCCAGCTGCAGTGGAAGCAGCAATTACTTCAAAAACTAAATGTGTGATGCCTGTACATATGTGTGGTTCTATGGCAGATTTAGATGCGTTACAGGCTATTTGCACCAAACATGATTTGTTGCTTTTGGAAGATGCTTGTCAGGCTTTGGGAGGTACTTACAAGGGAAGACAATTAGGAAGCATTGGTGATTTAGGATGCTTTTCATTCGATTTTGTAAAGACCATTACTTGTGGTGAAGGTGGTGCAATTATCACCAATAACAAGCAATTTTATATCAACTCCGATCAATACCAGGATCATGGTCACGATCACGTAGGAAATGATCGAGGAGCAGAAATACATCCTGCAATGGGTTATAATTACCGAATTTCTGAATTACACGCAGCCGTAGGTGTTGCGCAATTAGGGAAGTTAGATGCAATTATTGAAATCCAGAAAAGAAATTATACCATCGTAAGAAACGAATTAGCAACAATTGAAGGTGTTACTTTTAGAGAAGTTCCTGAAGGTGGAGAGGAAAATTACTCCTTTGTAAGTTTCTTTTTACCTAATGAAGAATTAGCCAAAAAAGTACATAAAGCTTTAGGTAAAGGTGGAGTAGATGCTAATTTTTATTGGTACACTAACAATTGGCATTACATTAATGGTTGGGAACATTTACGAAATTTAAAATCTTTCGGAAATCTTTCAACAGACGTTAGAAATCAGTTGGAAAAATTAAACAATACTGATTTTTCAAAAAGTGATGCAGTAATGAGCAGAACAATTTCATCATTAGTAAAAATAGGTTGGACAGAAGAAGAAGTAAAAGAAAGAGCAGCGAAAATGAAAGCAGCGATTAAATCAGTTTTATAAAAACTATAAATTTAATCCCAAAGGCAGATAGCAAAAATTTTATAGGTTTTAATTTAACTTAGCTAACTCGTATTGGAAGTTGCTTTATCAACGTAAGTATATCTGCAGTTTACTAATTAAATTGACTGATATACTCTGTTGTAATTTAGCAGAAAAAAATCAGAAAGTTAAGAGAAACTAATAATCTCTAATAAGTATTTCAATTTATACTTTATTAACTATTTTAAAAATAATTAAGTAAATTATAATTCTAGAAGGTTTTTTAATAATTTACATACTCCATAATCTCTAAACCATAACCAATCATTCCCACTCTTTTTTCGGTGTTTTTTGTATTTGAAACCAATCTGATTTTACTTATTCCTAAGTCGTGAAGTATTTGTGCACCAATTCCGAAATCCTTTGAATCCATTACTATTCTCGGTGCTTTTGCAACTTTAGTATCATCTTGAGCTTCTTTTAAAGCTTGTAATCTTGATAGTAAATTTATAGACTGACTTTGTTGATTAATAAATACAATAGCGCCTTTTCCTTCTTTATTAAAAACCGAAAACATATCATCCAGTTTCTTATCAGAATTGTTGGTCAAGGTTCCTAAAATATCATTATTTATAAGTGTTGAATTTACCTTTACCAAAACGGATTCTCCATCATTCCATTGTCCTTTGGTAAGTGCAATATGAATTTGATCGTTGGTGGTTTGTTGGTAAGCTCTTAAACGGAAACTTCCGTATTTGGTATTAATTTGAAAGTCTTCTTTTTTATTAATTAATGAATCGTGTTCCATTCGATAGGCAACTAAATCTTCAATAGAAATTAGTTTTAAATCAAATTTTTCAGCCACTTTTACCAATTGAGGTAAACGAGCCATGGTACCGTCTTCATTAAGTATTTCAACTAAAATCCCTGCGGGTTGAAGCCCTGCAAGTCTAGCTAAATCGATGGAAGCTTCTGTATGACCTGTTCTTCTTAAAACACCGCCTTCCTTTGCTTTTAATGGAAAAATATGACCTGGGCGACCTAAATCTTGTACTTTGGTATTTTTGTCTACCAAAGCTTTTATTGTTTTAGCACGATCGTGTACTGAAATTCCAGTAGTACAACCGTTACCAATTAGATCTACAGAAACTGTAAAAGGCGTATGATGTAAAACGGTATTGTTTTTTACCATTAGGTTTAGATCCAATTCTTCACAACGTTCTTCGGTTAGGGGAGCACAAATTAATCCTCGACCGTGAGTAGCCATAAAGTTGATCATTTCTGGAGTAACCATTTCGGCGGCAGCAATGAAATCACCTTCATTTTCACGATTTTCATCATCAACAACGATGATTATTTTTCCTTTTTTAATATCTTCAATTGCTTCAGAAATAGTGTTAAGTTGAAACTTTATTCCGTTATTAGTAGAAGTCATAGTGTTTTTTTGTGTTTGCAAAGATATTGAAATTAAGCGTGTTTTGAATCGTCTTTATTTTTCTTCTTGAAGAGTTTTGTAATTCTTTCAGTAAAGGCTCCAATATCAATAATTCCTTGATCTGTGGTGGCTCTATAGGTAAGCCAAATCCCCAGAGGAAGCATTACTACGGTACTCAACCAGGAAGCAACAAAGGGAGAAACAGTTCCGTCTTCGGCACTATTTTTTGCAAATATTCCAATAAAATGATAGGTTAAAAATAGAAGAATAGCAATAACCATTGGTAATCCCATTCCTCCTTTTCTAATAATTGCTCCTAATGGGGCCCCTACAAAAAACAAAATTATACAGGCAATAGCTAAAGAGAATTTTTCATGTAGAGCAATTTCATATTTATTTAATCGCTTAGTTTTAATAACGTATTCTTTTCTTTTTGCATCAACAGATTGTAGTGAACTCTTTATATTATTAACTGCTAAGTTTACTATTTCGGATTGTTGTTTAGCATTAAATAAAGTTAATAATGTGTCTGTTTGTTTAAGAAGTGAGGTATCTATTTTTTGTTGAGTTTTATTTTTGTCCTTAACCTGAAACTTAGTCATACCAGATCTAAAATACATATTATTAGCAAAAGATTTGATGTTATTTGTGTAACGAGTAGATTGTGAATCAATTTCTGCTCTTAATGCATTCACATTATACATATTGTGATTGTTAAGCTTATTCTCTTTATTAATATCTTTGTTATTAAACTCAGTAAGATCAATATTGATAGTGTACTCTTTAAAATAGCTTCTTACAAACTCTTCTCTAGTTTTTCTTTTAGGGTCTTTGGTATAGACTTCACTGTAATAATTTCCGTCTTTTAAAACTAAGGAAAGTGTGTTACTTCCTTTTTGTGATGTTAATTCACCATTGTCTGCGATGATCACGGTATGGTTTCCAGAAATACGATGTGGGTCTTTTTTATGGATAACTATTCCATTTAAAAACTGCCCGTTTTCACCAGATTTTTCGTCCACTTTTATATTAAAATCGTCCCCAACTTGACTAAATTGCCCCTCGATAATTGCCATTGAAGGCTTAAATTGTTGAATATTTCGCCTTAAATTCAGCCATTTATATTCTGCTAATGGAATAATGCTATTCGCAAAGAAGAAGACCAAAACGCTTAAAAATATAATAAAAACAGTCAGGCTTCTCATGGCTCTTTGTAATGAAATTCCTGTTGACTTCATTGCGGCAAATTCATAATTTTCTGAAAGACTTCCGAAAACCATTAAAGAAGCCACAAGTATAGTAAGTGGCAGCACTAAAGGAATTAGACGAGGCATTACGAACCATAAAAATTTTAAAACAATGATTAAATCCAATCCTCTACCTGCTAACTCTGAAATGTATAGCCAAATACTTTGAAGAATAAAAATAAACATCAAAATGGTAAAGACGCTGAAAAACGTCTTTAGGTAAGAAATTAAAATATAACGATCTAAAATTTTCATTTAGTATTTAATCGAGCTTATTGATGTAATAGCCTTCGGCTTTATATTTTACTTCATTAAAAATGAATAAATTTTCAGAAATAGGTTGATTTGTTTTGAATGAATTGACAGTTATTGTATAATTTGTTCCTGAAGAATCTGTTTGAATTAATTTATATATATGTTTGGTTTGCATATCTATGCCTAACAAAATATCTTTAATTTCAGCATTGGTATCGATAGGTATTATTTTTACAAACTGAATTTTTCTTCCGTTGATATTTTGAAGAATATCCATTTTATAACTATACCCTTCTTCGTAAAAAGTTAGCATTTTTGAAGCTGACACTCCTTTGTCTTCCTTGGGGTTATAATTAGAAATAGTTACTTCTTCATCTTCAGGAACAATAGTGTAAATAGTTGTTCCATTAAATAATCGAGTAACGCCTAGCATATTTAAAACGTACTTTTCACCTTGTAAAGTAATATCTCCTCGCGTATCTTGTTTTACATTTTCTTTAGTATTTACTAATGAATATTTAAAATCAATACTAATGTTTTCGTAGTTTTTTACTTTACTTGAAACTTCATCCAATAATGTTTTTGCATCTTGAGCTTTTATGATTGAAGTTGAAAAAAGTAATATTGTAATTAATATTATGGAATTAAATTTAATCATTGTATTCGTTTTCTAAATGTTGATTTAATGCTTCGAGTGTCGGTATAAGTACTTGTCTTGCTTTGCTACCTTCAAAAGGGCCTACTATTCCTGAAGCCTCTAATTGGTCGATAATTCTACCTGCTCTATTATAGCCAAGTTTTAACTTTCTTTGTAAAAGGGAAGTGGAACCTTGTTGTGCTATTACTAATACTTCTGCAGCATCTCTAAATAATTTATCTCGTTCGTTTATGTCATTATCAAGATTTGTGCCACCACCTTCTTCACTAACATATTCTGGTAATAAATGAGCATCTGGATACGCTTTTTGTGAACCAATATAGTCAGTAATATCTGCTACTTCTGGCGTATCCACAAAAGCACACTGTATTCGAATAAGTTCATTTCCTTGGGTGTAAAGCATATCTCCACGACCTATTAATTGATCTGCTCCTGAACTATCTAATATCGTTCTTGAATCAATTTTACTAGTTACCCTAAATGCAACTCGTGCAGGAAAATTAGCTTTAATAATACCTGTAATTACATTTACAGATGGTCGTTGTGTTGCTACAATTAAATGTATACCAATAGCTCGAGCTAATTGTGCTAAACGAGCAATTGGGGTTTCCACTTCTTTACCTGCAGTCATAATTAAGTCTGCAAATTCATCAATCACCAAAACTATATAAGGTAAAAAACGATGTCCTTCTTCTGGATTTAATTTTCGGGCTTTAAATTTGGTATTGTATTCTTTTATGTTCCGAACATATGCGTTTTTAAGCAAGTCGTAACGTGCATCCATTTCAACACACAAAGAGTTTAATGTATTAACAACTGTGTGGGTATCGGTAATTATAGCTTCTTCTGAATCTGGTAATTTGGCAAGAAAATGACGTTCAATTTTATTAAATAATGTTAGCTCTACTTTTTTTGGATCGACCAAAACAAATTTTACTTCGGCTGGATGTTTTTTATAAAGCAATGAAGTAAGAATAGCATTTAATCCAACCGATTTACCTTGACCAGTTGCACCAGCCATTAAAAGGTGTGGCATTTTTGCTAAATCTACCACAAATGTTTCGTTACTAATTGTTTTTCCGAAGGCAATAGGAAGCTCCATTTCAGCACTTTGAAATTTTGGAGACGCAATCACCGAACGCATAGAAACGATACTTGGATTTTTGTTTGGAACCTCAATGCCAATTGTTCCTCGCCCAGGAATAGGAGCGATAATACGAATCCCTAATGCAGAGAGTGACAAAGCAATATCATCTTCTAAGTTTTTAATTTTTGAAATACGAATACCTGCTTCTGGTACAATTTCATATAAAGTTACAGTTGGACCAACTGTTGCTTTAATACTTGCAATTCCAATTTTATAATTATTAAGTGTGCTTACAATTTTATTTTTGTTTTCTTCTAATTCTTCTTGATTGATGGTTATTCCAGTATTACTGGCATAATCTTTTAAAAGCTCAATTGTTGGGAATTTGTATTTGCTTAATTCCAATTTTGGATCAAATTCACCAAAATCTGCTACTAATTTATCACTTAGGTTTTTTTCTACAATTTCCTCTTCAACAGCTTTTTCAACTTTCATACTGACTTCACTTTCTTCTTTGGTTTCTGTAGTGATTGTAATTTTATCTAATGGAGGAAAGTTTGTAATTTCTTTCTTATCTGGAGTTTTTTTAGTCAATATAAATTCAGGAGATGTTTCTTCTGTAGTTTTTGGTTTAACAATAGCTTCTTCCGGCTTTATTGGTTTTTCTTCTGAAATAAAATCTTCGCTAATGTCTTTTGTTGTTCTTTTAACTGCGGCTGAAATATGTTCTGGTGTTAGTTTAATTCTGATTACTAAATAAATGATTAGTAAAAATGTCATCGCTAATATAGAACCTATTAAACCAATGTAATCTTGACTTAAATTATTGATTTCAAAACCGATAATGCCACTATATAATGGGTTGATATTGGTAAAGAAACCAAAGAAAACAGAAATCCAAATCATTACTAAACTACCCCAAAACCAATATTTTGCTAATTTGGTTTTATTAAAATCGAAGAAAAAATAAATACCGGAAAGAGAGATTAAAAATGCAATAATTAATGATGCTATCCCGAAACCTTTATAAATAAATAAATCGCTAATATTTGCCCCAAATGTGTTGAGCCAATTTTTTGCTTCTATTTTTCTATTTGTTAAATCACCAATAATACTTTGGTCGTTTTGCCAAGTAAAAAAATAAGAAATGAATGATAGAATTAGTGCTAAGCCTAATAAAAACAAAAAGACACCCCAAATTATTTTTTGCTGTTTGCTAAACGTAAAGCTGAATACCTTACGTTTTTTTGTAGAAGTTTTATTGGTCTTTTTCTTTTTTATTGCCATTAATTAGTGCTTGTATTTCAACAAAAATACAAATATCAAACGGTACAAGCTACAAATTATGTTTGTTTTAATAAAAATGTAAAAACTTATATAAATATTAAAAACTAAAGCTTAGGAATATAAATTATACAGGCAATAATAATAGCTGCTAGCGCGGTAAAAAACACAGCACCAGCCGAAAGGTCTTTAACTAACCCAATTTTTGGATGATGTTCTGGATGTATAAAATCTGCAATTTCTTCAATGGCAGTATTTAAACCTTCAACACCCATAACAAGACCAATAGCTAGTATTTGGATCATCCATTCTGTGCTAGATATATGATAATAAAAGCCAGCAATGATTATAAGAATGCTAATCCCCGCTTGTACTTTAATGCTCGCTTCCTGCTTTAATAGTAAGAAAAAACCTTTAATTGCGTAGTAACCACCTTTAATTCTTCCCTTAATAAATGAGTCTTTACTAGTATTCATTGTAAATTGGTATTTTGAACCCAAAATTAATCTTTTTAATTAATTTATAACAAAAAAGACCACTTTTTCAAGTAGTCTTTTTTCATATTAGTTTGTAATTGAATTAATCGTCACAACGTTCACCATATCCACCTTCAAGGAGTCCTTGTTGTACTGTTATAGTTTCGTTATTATAAATAATATCTATTGGATATTCCAATTGGTATCCTAAATCTAGATATTCATCAATATCATCATTAGTGTTAGCAGTAACTGATGTTCCGTTTAGAAACAACGATACTGGGAACACATATTCGTAACACAAGTCATTTCCTCCACAATCTGGTTCTTCCCAATCTACATCTTGACAGCAATCTTGTTGGTTGTTTGGAGTGCCAATACATACGTTAAGATAGTCACTACCGTATAACTCAGTGCTTTGTAAGGTTAGCGGTAAAGAAGTTAAAGGATAAACACCTACAAAAAGATCACCTTCTGCATATAAACTGAATTCTTCTTCGGTAGTATCATAGTCAAAGTCAATTGTTATAGTATAAGTATATGTAGTTGGGTTACATTCTCCAACTTCTACTTCAAGATTTGTGATAGAACAATCTCCTCCATTACAATTTGGTGGGTACCATTCTTTATCTTCACAACAATCTTCACTTCCAGTTCCTTCAAAACATACTTTTATATAATCTTCATCATATCCACTTACCTGAAAATTTTCAATAGTTAAAGGAAGACTAGCTACTGGGTAATTACCAATTAAAACATTATTTCTGATGTATAAGTTAAAATTATCTTGGTCACCAGTATAATCAAAGTTAATAGATATTGAATAAGTACCATCTACATTACAATCACCTACGGTAACATGTAATTCATCAACTTCGCATTCACTATTGTTTTCACAATCTACCATATCAGACTGATCATAACCTAAACATTCAGCAAAACAATAGTTTTGGAATTCAATTACCTCTCCATTCACTTCAACACATACAGGGTCATAATTTGTAGGACAATTACAATCGTTTTCACAATCTACAAAATTGTTCGGTGTAAACCCATCACAAAGTGCCAAGCACTCATTAGGGTAGGTAACAGTAATTGTATTTCCGTTTGGTGTCTCTACAAGAACACAAACTGGATCGTAGGTATTATCACAATCACAAGGCTCATTATAGGTACAACTTTCTAATAAAGTTATAAACTCTTGTTCATTATTAATAGTGATAATTTCAACTTGGTTGGTTTCCGGATTATATACTTCTACATTAAAAGGGAAAACAATTCCAACAATATATAGATCATTATTTGCTCCTATAATTACGGTAATTAATTCTTCAATGCTATTTACCGAAACAGTTGTACCATCGTTATATATTAAATCAATTGGAAAAACAAAATCAAAGCAGAAATCGAAAATTAAATTCCCAGTTAGATGCTCATCAATTATTTCTGTTCCATCGGTATTATACATGGTTCTTAATTCTGCAATTACAGTTTGAACAGTTTCGCTTTCTTGAACATCAGGAACATTGTTAATATCATTTTCTGAACAAGAAGTAAATGTTCCGATACTAATAATTAGGGCAAGAAAAATTAGTTTTAATCTTTTCATAGTAAGTTTTATTAGGGTTTTAAATTGTTGTTATTATGTGTAAAACAAGTATTCTATAAAATACCCTACTAGAATATTAAATAATTGTTAAATAAAAAAAAATCCTCATATTTCTATGAGGATTAATTTATACGATTTGATAAATTATTTGAGAACCGATAAGGCATTATCATAATTAGGTTCTTCAACCACTTCTTGTACTTGTTCTGTGTAAAGTACTTTTGAGTTTTCATCAAGAACAATGATTGATCTTGACAATAATCCTTCAACAGGACCGTCTGTAAATAATAAATTGTATGCTTTTCCGAAGTTACTATCTCTAAAATCTGAAAGCATTTCTACATTTTCAATTCCTTCTGCTCCACAAAAACGTCCTTGTGCAAAGGGTAAATCTTTAGAAATACAAAGCACTTTCGTGTTTTTTAATTCTGAAGCTACCTTGTTAAATTCTCTTACTGAAGCTGCACAAGTCCCAGTGTCAACACTATGAAAGATATTTAAGATAATTCTTTGCCCTTTATAATCCGCTAGAGTTGCGTTTGATAAATCGGTTCTTGCCATTCTAAAATCTGGTGCTTGATCACCAACATTTGGTAAATTACCAAGTGTATGTACTGCGTTTCCTTTTAAAGTTACTGATGCCATAATATGTGTTTGTTTTATTGTATAAAAGTAAAAAATCCTATCAAAATAAAAAAGGATTTAGTGTTAGATTATTGTTATTAAATTAAGTGTCTATAGAACCTAAAACTCGTTTCATAAAACCATTTAATGCTTCTTTTTTTGGAGTACCTTCTTTAATCATTTTATTGACTTCAATAGCTCCATACATATTTGAAATTAATTCACCAATTACATCCAATTCATCGTCTTTTAATGAAGGGACTTCGGTTAAGGCTTCTAAAGTTTCGATAGCTTCAATTACGAAGTCTTCATCGTTTTCTTCGATGAAGTTGGTCAAATGTTTGATGATGGGTAGTTTCATAAGTATTATCCACGAAAGTGGTTGTTTTTATAATTAAATTTATATTTAAAATAAGACCTTTCGATTGCAAACAAGTTAACATAACAAGTAACTTAGTTTATCTAAACTAAACTACTTCGTTAACTAAATCTTTTAAACTATCAAATTTGTTAGTCTGAACTTGATTTACAAAAGCTCCATTTTTAAAAGTAGCGAATGTTGGTAAATTATCTACCGTTGCCATTTTACGAGATTCAGGAAATTTTTCTGCATCTACCAAAACAAAAGTTACTCCTTCATTTTCTGAAGCTAATTTTTTAAATTTAGGCTTCATGATTCGACAGTTACCGCACCATGTTGCCATGTATTGTACGATTACGGTTTCATTATTAGCAACTAATTCGTTTAAATTATCTTGATTTAATTCTTGTAACATAGTGTTGAAATTTAATGTCATTGCGAGGAGTGAAACGACGTGGCAATCTTTTTGTAATTAGCAGATTGCTTTGTTACTCTCGCAATGACATTTATTTTATTAATTAGTGCTTAGCTAAATAATCAGCAACACTATCTCTGTTTTCGTTTAAAGTATCTTTTCCTTCTTCCCAATTTGCAGGACAAACTTCTCCGTGTTTTTGGAAATGTGTATAAGCGTCTATCATTCTTAAATATTCTGGAATGTTTCTACCTATTGGTTCTACATTTACATTTTCAGCAAAAATAGTACCTTCTTCATCAATTAGATACGTAGCTCTCCAAGCAACATTTGGCCCTTCCATTAAAATGGTATCCGATTCTTCGTTATAGGTTTCTTCTCCAATTTGAAGAATCCCTAATTGATTTGATAAATTCCTGTTGGTATCAGCAAGAAGAGGATAGGTTACACCTTCAATTCCTCCGTTATCTTTTGAAGTGTTTAACCAAGCAAAATGAACTTCAGCAGTATCACAAGATGCACCGATTACGATTGTGTTTCTGTCTTCAAAATCTTTTAATGCTTCTTGAAAAGCAAAAATTTCTGTTGGACATACATAAGTAAAATCCTTTGGATACCAGAATAATACTACTTTCTTATTGTTTTTTTTT
>JAJRQR010000081.1 GCA_024280145.1 Bacteroidota bacterium | reverse complement strand
TTTCCTTCACTGCACTTCTTTCCAATCCAAAATTAGTGAGTCCATTAATTAATCCCATCGTTGAGGTTAACAAACTAGCAATCCCCATTCCGGCAGGCCCAATTAATAATGCTATAAATTTTGATCTAATTAATGAAATAAAAATATTAACTACTTGTACTCCTCCAAATAAGGAAGTTGCCTTTATAACTTGTCTATATGATTGCCTACTATCAATCAACTTTAATAGGTTTTTGTTTTTTAAAATAACGGTGTACTAAAAATGAAACTACAAAGAAATAGATAATATATCTAAAAAAATGTGCCATTACAACACCTTCAACACCATAATTCGTGCTTAAATAATTAGCGAAAACATAAAATAGCAATAAGGACAGTATTTCCGTAAAAATAAAATTTCGAACTAATTTCTTAGCTAAAAATTGATGCATTAATACCAAAGATGCCAAACGAATAAAATCACCCATTAATTGCCATTTAAACAATGGTGACATTCCGGTAAAGTCTGGATAAATAATTAATATTACATATTCTCTTAAAAAATATACCAAAATCATTCCCAATGCAAATATGGGCAGTAAGGTTTTATAAATTGAAAACAATTCTTTTTTAAATCCAGATTCCGTATAAATACTTGCGAATTTCGGAAGTACATATAAAGAAAATATCGAGATAGAAAAAACCATATAATTTTTTGAAATATTAGTCATAGCTGTCCAAATTCCTGCATCTGCTTCGGTTATTTTATTGCTAATCATTGTACGAATATTAATTTCAACTAAATTAAGTAATACTGTTGAAACAAAAGACATTAAAGCAAAAGCTAGCAAGCCGTTTGCCATTGGTTTGGTAAATGTAAGTTTAGAAAACTGTACATATTCCTTTAAAACTGAAAAGAAAATAAATAATAAAACAATTAATTGAATAATAGGTGTAATCGCTATTGCCAAAAGTGCTCCTTCAATATTGTAATTTATCAAACAATAAACCAAAAGCCCTGCACTCAACAAAAAACTAATTAAATCTATTTTTGCAAATTTTTTATAAAGCGACAGTCCGTTTACTACTCCATAAAATATTCTTTGTAAGCTTATAAAGGGTACAACAACTGCAATTATTTTAATTAACAGTGTAAATTCTTCACTATTAAAGAGATAATTACTAATTATATTAGCTCCAAAAAAAGTGTTAGTGACGATAGTACAATCCCAATAACCGAAAACACAAAAGCTGTTGAAAACAATTTCTGTAATTGCTTTTTATCTTCTTTATGTTCCGAAACATACTTTACAATTCCATTAAAAATACCTCCCGAAGTTATTGAAGTTAGCAATTGCATTAAATTACGTAATTGTCCAATTTTAGCAATTCCCACTTCTCCCACCATTTCTGCTAATAGTCGTTGAATAAACAACGAAACAAACAACCGTATGCTAATCACAACGGCATTTAGCGAGGTCATTTTTAAAAGCAGATTGTTTTTTATTAGTGCGGGAAGTTTCAAATTAATAAGAATTTAAAACCAAAATTATTTTTGTTACTTCTTGTTCTAAAAGAACTGGACTCATAGGAATACTCACTACTTCTTCATGAATTTTCTCAGTTATAGGAAAGTGTAAGTTTGAAAATTCTGAAAGTGCTTCTTGTTTATGTGGCGGAATTGGATAATGAATTAATGAACCTATTCCGTTTTTAGTAAGATATTTAATAAATTTATCTCTATTAGCAACTTGTATTACAAATTGATGAAACACATGATTTTTACTTCCTTTATAGGAAGGAAGCTTTATTTTAGAATTACTAATTTCAAATAAATAGCGTTCTGCAATCTTTCTTCTTCGTTTATTCTCCTCATTTAAAAAAGACAATTTACCCCTTAAGAAAGCTGCTTGAACTTCATCTAACCTAGAATTAAACCCAACATATTCATTTACATATTTTGATGATGATCCATAATTCCTCAATTTTCGAATCACGGAAGCTAAATTTTCGTTATTAGTAGTTATAGCTCCTGCATCACCTAAAGCACCTAAATTTTTTGTTGGATACAAACTAAATCCAGCTGCATCACCTAAATTTCCTGCTAAAACTCCTTCCTTGTTTATTGCGCCATGTGCTTGAGCAGCATCTTCAATTATTAATAAATTATTTTTTTTAGCGATTTCAGAAATCTCATTCATTGGTGAAAGTTGCCCATATAAATGAACAGGCATTATCGCTTTGGTTTTATGAGTTATTGCTGCTTTTAATTCCTTCAAATTAAAATTAAAAGTATCAGATTCAGACTCTACTAAAACAGGATTTAAATTGGCTTGCTTAATTGCTAAAATAGTTGCGATATAAGTATTTGAAGCTACTAGTACTTCATCTCCATTCTTTAAATTTCCTAGAATTTTATATCCTTCAATTACTAGTCGTAATGCATCTAATCCATTTCCGACACCAATGCAATATTTGGTTCCGCAGTAAGCTGCATACTCTTTTTCAAACGCAGCTACATTAGTTCCTAACACATAATATCCTGAATCTAAAAAAGAATTGAACTTGCTTTTAAAGTCAGATTCATATCGTTGATTGATTTTATGTAAATCTAAAAAAGGAATCATGTTGTTTTTATTTCTAAAGTTTTAAAGGCGGAAGTTTCTACTATATAATTATTAAACATTTGAGGTCTTGCTCCACATCCTTCTTTCCAAAATAGTAAGCCTTCATTTAATAATTTTCCATTCTCTTCACTGGAGGTATTAAAACTGAAGAACTTTCTATTTTCTTTAAAATGATCTATTACAAAATCATAAAGAAAGTCTAAACTTCCGTAGTTATTTTTTTCTTTATTTCCTGAAACATATTGAGGATGAACAACAGTATCTGTTAAAAAGACAGTGGTTCCAGCAACTATTTTATCATCTTTATAAACGTTAACTTGAACAATATTATCAGGAAAATGAGTCGATAACAACTCCATTTCTTCTAGTGAATGAACAGGAGCAGTATTATGTTTGTCAGATAAATTTGGAATCAGAATTTCGTTCCAAAACAATCGAAAATCACCATCAACCCTTACTTCTAATCCGTTTCTTTTAGCTTTGTTAATCCCTTCTCTTCTGTTTTTCTGAAATCGTAATTTATGGCTATAATCTATTGCCATAATTACATCTCTTTTTACTAAAGTTGCATTTACTTTAAAAAGAAAATATTCCAACTCATCTGAAGGAACCTTATTATAAAAAGAAGGTATCACACGAATATCAAGTTTTGTAATTCCTTCGTTAAAAAGAAATTCTAACACTTTTTTAAATGCATCAAAACTATAAAATAGTTTTGCAGATTCTTGCAAAATAAAGCTTCCATAGGTAAGCCCCTGATGTGAAATTACAGTTTCTCCTTTTTTATTTGCAGGTAATAAAGCGTATAATTTTTCACCTTTAAAAACCATTAATGAAAAATCCTCAAAGCGATCTTTATGATAATCCATAAAATCTCTTTGAAATAAAAAGGTGGCATTTTTTGCTGTAGAAATAAAACTATCCCACTCCTTTTTATGCTCGTTTGTATATTTTCTTACAGTATAAATATTATTGCTTTTTTAAAATTACATTTCCAGATTCATCAATATATTTATAAACTCCTTCTGGTTCAATATCCTTTAAAATTACAAAACTTTCATCAGGCTGCAAATTTTGTAAGTAGGTTTCGTCTTCACTTAAATATGAAAATAGAATTCTAAACACATTAACAGCACTCTTAAATGAGTTATCATATGTAGGAACCTCGTTATTTGGCCAATGTATAGTAAGTGTACTAGTAAAAATAGAATTTACGATATCTTTATCCTGAGTTTGATTATAAATTTGATGTGTATATTCCATACCAACAAATCCGCCATGATCTGCCATAATTACAATTAATGAACTTGGATCTTTCTCTTTTATTGTAGAAATTATTTGATAAAGCTTATCATTTACTATTGACAAACTTTCTTTCCATAATTCGCGCTCACCATCGATTCCCTTTGAATTTAATTTTCTTCCTTCAATATGTCCCGGATTAAAGACCTCTATAAAAAAGAATTTCGAAGTGTCAATATCATCATTAAGGTACTGTT
>JAJRQR010000080.1 GCA_024280145.1 Bacteroidota bacterium | reverse complement strand
CCTATTTTAATGAGTAGTTTAACTACCGCTTTGGCATTTTTATGTTTGTTATTTATCAACTCTCAAGCATTACAAGATTTAGGGATTTTTGCAGCAGTAAGTGTATTAGGCTCTTCGGTATTTGCGCTTGTTTTTATTCCACAAGTTTATAAAATAACCGATGCAAAACAGAAGAAATCTACAGTGTTAGATAAAGTTGCAAAGTTTCAATTTCATAAAAGCAAATTGAGTTTAGGAATCTTGTTTGTGCTGTTAATAATTAGCTTTTTCACCTATAATAAAGTGATTTTCAATAAGGATTTAACCAAGTTAAATTTTATGCCTTCCGATATGATTTCTTCCGAAGCAAAACTGAATAAACTCATTAATTTTTCTTCAAAATCATTATATATTTCAACGTTTTCAAATAATAAAGAAGATGCGTTAAAGGTAAATGATAAGGTTTTTAAACAGCTGAAAACATTAAAGGAAGAAAATAAAATTTACAATTTCAGTTCGATAGGAGCATTGGTTTTTTCAAAAAAAGTACAGCAACAAAAAATAGCTGTTTGGAATTCTTTTTGGAATGAAGAAACCAAATGGAATACTCAAAATAATTTGATTGAAAGTGGAAGTGAATTAGGGTTTAAACCAAAAACATTCCAAAAATTTTACGAGTTACTTTCTAAAGAATTTCAACCCATTACTCTTAAAGATTATCAAAATATAAAGACCTTTTATGTAAGTGACTATATTTCGGAAGTACCTGATTTTACTACGGTTACTTCATTAGTAAAAGTAAAAGAAGAAAACCTTCAAGAAGTTTTAGAGATCTTTAAAGATCAAGAAAAAGTAATGTTGATTGATCGTCGCCAGATTAACGAAACCTTTTTAGGGAACTTAAAAAACGATTTTAATAAATTGATTGTTTACTCACTAATTGCAGTGGTGTTGATTTTGTTTTTGTTTTACCGAAGCGTTTCATTAACCTTAATTACCAGTATTCCCATAGTTTTTACTTGGATGCTAACCATTGGAGTTATGGGCTTATTTCATATTGAATTCACCATATTTAACATTATAATTTCTTCCTTTATTTTTGGTTTAGGAATAGATTATAGCATTTTTATGACCAATGCTTTAGTGAAAGATTACACCTATGGAACAAAGGAAATAAATACCTATAAAATTTCGATTATTCTTTCGGTAATTACAACAGTTTTAGGTGTTGGTGTGTTGATTTTTGCTAAACATCCTGCATTATATTCAATTTCAGTAGTAAGTTTAATTGGGATATTAATTACCGTTTTTGTTGCTTTTACTATTCAACCTTTACTGTTTTTAGTTTTTATAAAAGACAGAGCCAAACGAGGTTTTTCTCCCATTGATATTGCATTATTTATTAGATCTTGGTTGCTATTAATGTTTTATGGATTAGGAGGAATTGTCTTATCCTTGTTTAGCATTACGATTCTGCCATTGCTTCCAATTTCTAAAAAGAAAAAGTTTAAGTGGTTGCATAAAATAGTATCTGTATTTTCTTCCCAAGTGCTAAGAAATCATTTTTTAGATAAAAAAAGTGTGATAAACAAAGTGGGTGAAGATTTTACAAAACCAGCGATTATCATTGCAAATCACGCATCGTCCTTAGATACTATTTCATTAAATTCACTTACTCATAATGTGGTGTATATGGTGAACGATTGGGTTTATAAATCCCCAATATTTGGAATTTTAGCTAGAACTTTAGGCTATTATCCTGTAAAAACTGGAGTTGACGGAAGTGTAGAACATTTAAGTAATAAACTAAATCAAGGCTATATGTTATGTGTTTTTCCGGAAGGAAAACGATCGTTTAACAACACAATAGGGAGGTTTCATAAAGGAGCATTTTTCTTGCAACAGCAGTTGAAAATCGATATTCTACCTATTTATATTCACGGAAATTCTGAAGTAATGCCGAAAGGAGATTTTATGATTCATTCCGGTAAAATTGCAGTGAAAGTAGGAAAACGAATTCCGTATAATGATGAGGAATATGGAAAAACAGATCGTGAGCGAACAAAAATTATAAGTAAAATTTACAAAGAGAATTTTTTAAATTTCAGAAAGGAAATTGAAGATGCAGATTATTATAAACGCATCTTGTTTTCCAATTATAAGTTTAAAGATAAGGAGATTATTTCCGAAGTAAAAACAGATTTCAATAACAATAAAAACACGTATTATATTTTAAATGAAGTGCTGTCTATGAAAGCTAAAATATTGCATTTAGCAAACGATTTTGGGCAAATTGATATTCTATTAGTTGCAAAATCTTTAGACAGAAAAATAACTACTTTTATTCAAGATAAAGCCAAGTGCCAAGTAGCAAGTAATTGTTTTACAAATTTGCATCGAAAAGTAAAGTATGTTTCAGAAATTGAAAATAGTAATGATACGAATTTTGATATTTTACTTTTGAGCAACCCCCAAAGCGATTCAATTATTGACAATGAAAAATTAAGTAGATTTAACAAAATAATTGTACTAAATAATAATTTTCCAGCTGAAAAAATTATTGAAAAAGGCTATGAAATCATCAACGATAACCAACAAGTACTAGTGTTTAGTAAACAAAAAAACAGTCCTATTCTTGAGTAAAATGAAATCAAAATATGATGTTGTAATTATAGGAAGCGGCCTGGGAGGTCTAGTGTCTGCTAATATTTTGTCACGCCACGGATATTCAGTTTGTGTATTGGAAAAAAACCAACAATACGGAGGTAATCTTCAAACTTTTGTGCGGGATAAAAACATATTCGACACTGGTGTCCATTATATAGGAAGTTTAGGTGAAGGCGAAAATCTTCATCAATATTTCACCTATTTAGGCATTATGGACGAGCTTAAATTAATGAAATTAGACGATGATAAGTATGATGTAATTACCTTTGGAGATGATGAAAAAGAATATTTTCATGCGCAAGGTTACACTCATTTTGAAAAATCATTGATTAGTCAATTTCCTGAGGAAGAACAAGCTATTAAAGCCTATTGTAATAAAATTAAAGAAGTCTGTCGTAATTTTCCACTTTATAATTTAGAAACCAGTTCGGAAGGATACGATATTAATTTTTTAAATGTAAAAATTTCTGATTATTTCGATTCAATCACTAAAAATGAGAAGTTAAAAGCTGTTTTAGCAGGATCTAATTTTTTATATGCTGGTGGAAAAAACACACCACTTTATGTTCATGCACTTTCAGTTAATTCCTATATAAAAAGTTCTTGGCGTTGTGTGGATGGTGGAAGTCAGATTTCAAGATTATTGATCAAAAGAATCAAAGAATTTGGAGGGGAAGTTTATAAATATCAAGAAGTCGTAAAGTTTGGTTTTGATGATGATGATTTAGTTTCAGTAATTACAAAAGACGGAAACGAAATAAAAGCCGATTTGTTTATTTCTAATATCGAACCGAAACTAACTACAAAAATGTTGGAAGGAAAAGGGATGCGAAAATCGTATGTAAATCGTATCAATCAAATGAAAAGCATGGTTTCTGCTTTTAGTTTGTACATTGTTTTTAAGCCCAAAACCTTTAAATATATCAATCATAATTATTATCATTTTAAAAACCATTGTCGGGTTTGGGATGCGCAAGAGTACACCGAAAATTCTTGGCCAGAAGGGTATATGTTATCGATGGGAGTTCGGAAAAAACAAGACGAATGGTCCAGTAATTTAACTGCGATGGCCTATATGAAATTTAATGAAGTTGAAAAATGGAGAAATACATTTAACACCACCGCAGACGAATCGGGTAGAGGAGAGGCTTACGAAAAATTTAAGATGGAGAAAGCAGAACTTTTCATAGATGAATTAGAAAAAAAGTTTCCAAATATCCGTGAATGTATTCAGTCAGTTCATGCTTCAACTCCTTTGTCTTACCGAGATTATATCGGTTCTCACAATGGTGCAATTTATGGCTATGAAAAAGATGCTGACAACCCAATGATGGCTTTTCTTTCACCAAAAACAAAGGCTAATAAATTATTTTTCACGGGACAAAGTGTAAATATGCATGGAATTTTAGGAGTTACAATTAGTGCTGTTTTAACCTGTTCTCATATTATTGGTAAAGAAAAATTAATGAGCTCTATTAAAAAATCACTGAGCTAATGAAATTTTTAAAAATCAAATATCACTTCTTTTTATTAACGATTATAATTACTTTTTTCATTTCTTGCGGAACCAAAAAAGGAATGGAAGATCGCCCAGATATTAGTCAGTATTCTGTAAGTGAATCTCCAAGAACCACCATTAACGACTCCTTGTTTTTTAAAGATAAAAGCAGTCTTCGGAAAAACAAATTTGGACAATGGGAATTGGTTGCTTCTGGAAATCCTTTAGATTTAGGAAATACTATCGGCGTGCTTTCTCAAGAACTAATTGTTAAGCAAGAGGACTTGTTTTTTTCAAAAGTGCATACGATGGTTCCATCAAAATTTAAACAGTATTTGCTGCGAAAATTTCTGATTTGGTACGCTCGCGAAATGTATTTAAATGTTACTGAAGAATACAAAGCTGAGATCTACGGAATTTCAAAATACGGATCCACAAACAATGATTTATTCGGGAGCAATTACCAAAAGGCTCTGTTTTTACATAGTGCTCACGATATTGGTCACGCCTTTCAGGATTTGGCTTTAGTGGGTTGTTCCTCTTTTGCAGTTTGGGGAGATAATACGCCCGATGGTAATTTAATAATCGCAAGGAATTTCGATTTTTATGCAGGTGATGAGTTTTCAAAAGACAAATTAATTTCTTTTATTCAACCCGAAAAAGGCTATAAATATATGACGGTTTCTTGGGCAGGAATGATTGGCGTAATGTCAGGGATGAATGAAAAAGGACTCACTGTAACCATCAACGCAGGAAAGTCGGATATTCCTTTGGCTGCTAAAACACCAATTTCGTTAGTAACTCGTGAAATTGTTCAATATGCTTCAACTATTGATGAGGCAATTATTATTGCGAAAAAAAGAGAAGTTTTTGTTTCGGAATCAATTATGGTGGGATCTGCCTTAGATAATCGTGCGATTTTAATTGAAATGTCTCCCGATAATTTTGGGGTTTATGAAGTAGAAAATAATTCAAAATTAATCTGTTCCAATCATTTTCAAAGCGATGCATATTTGGAAGATGAAAACAATATAAAAGCTATAAAAGAAAGCCATTCGAAATACCGATTTGATCGTATGAAAGAGCTCTTGGCTGAGACAGAAAAAGTAACGCCAGAAAGAGCGGTTTCTATTCTTAGACATAAAGAAGGATTAAAAGATTTAGAAATTGGCTACGGAAATGAAAAAGCATTAAATCAATTGTTAGCACACCATGGAATAGTATTTCAGCCTTCAGAAAAACGGGTTTGGGTTTCTTCAAACCCATATCAATTGGGTGAGTTTGTAGCTTTTCAGTTGGACAGTGTTTTTGTCAATTCTTCTAAAAAAATAAGTACACTTTCTTTGTCAAATATACTTATTGAAAAAGACCCTTTTGTCAATTCTGAAGCATTTAGAAATTATGAAAAATATCGAATTGAAAGCCGTAAAATAGAAACTTTAATTGAAGAAAAAGAAGTAATACCTTCAGAAGAATTACAAGGTTTTATAGCATTAAACCCTAATTTTTGGGAAGTTTACTATCTTGTCGGAAAATATTACTACGAAAAAGGTTTTTACAGGGCTGCATTAATACAATTTGAAAAAGCACTTTTAAAAGAAATTACTACAGTTCCTGATAGACAAAGTATAGATAATTACATTAAAAATATAAAAAGGAAATTAGATGATTCCTGAAATAGAATTTAAATCAGCTTCAGAAATACAAGCATTTCAAGAGCAAAAATTACAAAAACTACTTTCTTACTTAGCAGAGAATTCCAGTTTTTACAAACGAGCTTTCAAGCAACATAATATTGCTGTTTCAGAAATTAAATCACTGGAAGATCTCACCAAATTACCTGTGACGACTAAGGAAGATTTACATAAATACAACGATGATTTTATTTGTGTTCCCACTTCAAAAATCATAGATTATGTGACGACTTCGGGGACAACAGGAAATCCGGTTTTCTTTGGGCTTTCCGATAAAGACTTAGATCGGTTGGCTTATAACGAGGCAATTTCCTTTGCTTGTTCGGGCATTACAAATGAGGATACCATTCAATTAATGACCACTATCGATCGGCGATTTTTAGCAGGATTGGCGTATTTTTTAGGAGCCCGAAAATTAGGCGCAGGGATTATTCGTGTGGGTGCAGGAATACCAGAATTACAATGGGATTCTATTTTTAAGTTCAACCCTTCCTATTTAATTGCGGTTCCTTCTTTTTTATTGAAGCTTATTGAATACGCTGAAAATAATGATATTGATGTAAATTCCTCTTCAGTTAAAGGAGTAATTTGTATTGGAGAACCTTTAAAAAATCAAGATTTTTCAGATAATTCACTTTCTCAAAAAATTAAAGAAAAATGGAATATCGATTTGTTTTCTACTTATGCTTCCACCGAAATGAGTACTGCTTTTGCAGAATGTGAATTTCAGCAGGGAGGGCATTTACATCCCGAATTAATTATTGTTGAAGTTTTAGACGATGATAATCAGCCGGTAAATGAAGGGGAAGAAGGAGAATTAGTGGTGACAACTTTGGGAGTGGAGACGATACCATTATTGCGATTTAAAACGGGCGATGTAATAAAAGCGCATTATAATTTTTGTAAATGTGGAAGAAATACTTTGCGTTTAGGACCCGTAATTGGTCGTAAAAAACAGATGATTAAATATAAAGGAACTACTATTTATCCGCCTGCAATGTTTAATTTATTGAATGATTTTTCAGAAATTGAAAACTATATAATAGAGTTGGATAAAAACGAAGTGGGAATGGATAATATTACCATTAAACTCGGTACCAAAGCTGCTTCCGAAGCATTAATGCAGCGATTAAAAGATCATATTCGAGCTAAATTACGAGTATTGCCAAAAATTATTATTCTTCCAATTGATGAAGTAAATAAGTTAAAATTTCCAGGAATTAACAGAAAACCAATCTTGTTTGTTGATAAACGAAATTAATATGGAAGCACAAATAAAAGAGGATTTTAAATCGATTCAGCCCTACACAAACGAGCAGGTTTTGGAAGCTTTAAAATGGTTAGAAACAAGTGATGAATTTATTAAAGGAATTCAGTTTTTTTACCCGAAATGGACAGAAAAAGAAATTGTTTCAAAATTACAAGACTGTAAAAGTTGTTCAGATTTTCAAGTAACTTTTATTGTTGACGTCATTAATAGATCCATTTATGATACGATGGAATCTTTCGAAATAGAAGGATTAGAGGAACTTCAAA
Organism: Bacteroidota bacterium; assembly: GCA_024280145.1. GTDB lineage: Bacteria > Bacteroidota > Bacteroidia > Flavobacteriales > Flavobacteriaceae > Marifrigoribacter. The sequence goes on along the minus strand of JAJRQR010000080.1, from coordinate 1,246 downwards.
ATCCTAATAATCTTATAATTTCCAATCATCGTGATATTTTTTTAGATTCGGCACTTCTTCAAAATAGGTTGTGGGAAATAGGAAGACCTTTTACAGAGATATCCCTAGGCGATAATTTAATAGTTAATGAAACCATGAAAGCCGTTGCAAAACTAAACAGTATGTTTACAGTGTTGCGTAGTGGTAATAAATCTGAAATGTTAACCAATGTTCGTAATCTTTCCAATTACTTGCGTTATTCCATCACTGAAAAGAAGGTTTCCTCGTGGATTGCACAAAAGAATGGAAGAGCAAAAGATGGGAATGATATAACTGCACCAGGATTTATAAAAATGCTTTTATTAAGTGGCGGAAAGGGCATAAAGGAAGCAATAAGAGAATTGAATATAGTGGTTTCGACCATATCTTATGAGTATGAACCTTGCGCTTTCGAAAAAGCAAATGAGTTAAGTATTATTGCAAAAGAAGGGACTTATGAAAAGCGACAATTTGAAAATATTTATAGCCTTGTTAACGGAATTAAAGATTTTAAAGGAAAGGTAAAATTGGTTTTTGAAGAATTAAATGTTGATAATATTATCTTTACAAATAACAGAAAAAAAGATGTGTTGAGTATTGCTAAAGAAATTGATAGAATAGTTTATAAAAACTATCAGTTACGCAAAACAAATTACATTGCGCATGATTTGCTTTATAACGAAACCAAATACCGTCATCATTACGATGATTATGAGGTCAAGGAGTTTAAAGAATATTTGTCCAAAGCAAGTAATGAAGATGTTTATCATCGAGTTTTAAAAATGTATGTGGCGCCTTTACATAACAAAGTGCAATCTGAATAGTAATTAAGAATTATTAAAGCCAAAAAAGCCTTATCGAAAGATAAGGCTTTTGTACTGAAGACGGGACTTGAACCCGTACGGACATTACTGTCCACTGGATTTTAAGTTTTGAGAAGGTCATGTTTGAAATTTTAAATATTTAAAAATCAATGTATTATAAAAATAAAAATTACAAAATCAAAAATTCTTAGGTACGTTTTTAGGGTGTGTTTGAATAACATTTTCTTGACTATTTTCATTAAGTATGATTTCCTTTATTCTTATCATTATCTTACAAAAACTAGACCAAAAATAAATATTTAATAATGTAAGTTTTTTACAAAAAGGATAAAAATAACCAAAAGGTGCGTTTATCCCGAAATTTAGATTGATAATTAGTACTTTTGGTAACGATATAACAAGTT
>JAJRQR010000079.1 GCA_024280145.1 Bacteroidota bacterium | reverse complement strand
GATTTAGGCTGGAGACCTCATAGTGAACACGTTGGGCAGACTGGAAAACCAGTATCTTCCAACCTTTATATTGCTATTGGAATTTCTGGTGCCATTCAGCATTTGGCAGGAGTTAACGCATCAAAAGTAAAAGTGGTAATCAATAATGATCCTGAAGCACCTTTCTTTAAATCAGCTGATTACGGGATAGTTGGAGACGCTTTTGAAGTAGTTCCACAACTCATCGAAAAATTAAAAGAGTTTAAATCTAATAACGCATAATTTTTTATTAATTTGTGCCTGAATAAAAGGGCTGTTTATTTTTTGGAACATTCCTTAGAATAAACAGCTTTTTTTTTGAAAACAATTTAATGAGTTTAATAAAACTTAATATTAAAGGCATTTCATACAGTCAAACCCAAAATGGTGCCTATGCGCTAATTTTGAGTGAAGAATTTGGGAACCGTAAATTACCAATTGTTATTGGTGCTTTTGAAGCACAATCTATAGCAATTGCCCTCGAAAAAGAGATTATGCCTCCTCGCCCACTTACTCATGATTTATTTAAAACCTTTGCCGAACGTTATAACATTGTTGTAAAGCAAGTAATTATTCACAAACTTCTTGACGGTGTATTTTATTCGAGCATTATTTGTGAACGGGAAGGGATAGAAGAAATTATTGATGCCAGAACAAGTGACGCAATAGCATTAGCACTTCGGTTTAATGCTCCCATTTTTACTTATAAGAACATCTTAGAAAAAGCAGGAATTAATTCAGATTCTGAAGCTAAAAGTGAAGAATTTTCTAAAAAAGAAGAACTAATTATTGAAGATCTTTTAACAGGAAACGAAAACACACCTACCACACCAAAAGAAGATTATAGTAGTTACACACTAAAAAATCTTAACAAAATGCTTGAAGAAGCAGTCATTAACGAAGAATACGAAAAAGCAGTATCTATTCGTGATGAAATTTCAAAAAGACAATAACATCCTATGCAGAAATATTTATTAGTTGCAGTACTCGTTTTAGTTCAATTTATTTCAACTGGACAAAACTTAGAAAAAGATTGGCAATTTTCAGGAATTGAAAACGCTAACGGCGAAACCATTACTCCAATTAATACTAAAAAAGATCATTTAAAACTTTCTGAAGGTGCTTTTTTATACGAATTGGAAGCCGAAGAAAACATGAAAGCTTCAGGAGATTATATGTTTCAAAACAAACTATTAGTCTTTTATTATAACCAACCTAAAGATACCATTAGAAGGTACAAAATAACCGAACACACAGATTCTACCTTGGTTTTTACTGAAAATGGAATTCACTATAAATTCAATTCAATACCAGAAACCAAAGAAGTTATTTCGACAACAAACGCAGAAACCTCAGCAATAATACCAAGTCAAGGAATATCAGTAACAAGTATTTGGAGAGGAATTCTAGGAATGGTTTCTTTATTATTTATCGCCTTTTTGTTTAGTAGCAACCGAAAAGCAATCGATTGGAAAAGTGCCGGAATCGGAATTGCATTTCAATTAATAATTGCCGTAGGAGTATTAAAAGTTTCGTTTGTACAAAGCGGTTTTGAAGCCGTTGGAAAAATATTTGTTAGTATTTTAGATTTTACCAGAGCAGGAAGTAAATTTTTATTTGAAGGCTTAGTTGCAGATATGAACACCTTCGGGTTTATTTTTGCTTTTCAAGTACTCCCAACTATTATATTTTTCTCTGCTTTAACTTCGGTATTGTTTTATTTAGGAATCATTCAAAAAGTAGTAAAAGCCTTTGGTTGGTTACTTTCAAAATTACTAAACATATCGGGAGCAGAAAGTTTAAGTGTTGCCGGAAACATCTTTTTAGGTCAGACAGAAGCCCCTCTTTTAATAAAAGCATATTTAGAGAAAATGAATAAATCTGAAATGCTTTTAGTAATGATTGGTGGCATGGCAACTGTTGCAGGTGCTGTACTTGCGGCTTACATTGGATTTTTAGGAGGAGACGATCCAGTGCTTAGACTGATGTTTGCGAAGCATTTATTAGCAGCATCGGTTATGGCAGCTCCAGGTGCGATTGTGGTTTCAAAAATATTATATCCTCAAACAGAAGAGGTAAATACAGATGTAAAGGTTTCTTCAGAAAAAATTGGAACAAACATATTAGACGCCATTGCAAATGGAACGACCGAAGGATTAAGACTTGCAGTAAATGTAGGCGCAATGCTATTAGTTTTTGTTGCATTTATCGCTATGTTCAACGGAATTCTTGGTTGGTTTGGAGACCTAACCAATCTCAACGATTGGGTTGCAGCAAATTCAACTTATGAAAGTCTTTCTTTAGAAGCTATTTTAGGAACCGTATTTGCACCATTAATGTGGTTAATTGGTGTTGCTAAAGAAGACATGATGATGATGGGACAATTACTAGGTATTAAATTAGCAGCAAGTGAATTTGTAGGCTATATACAACTTGCCGATCTAAAAGACGTTACAAATACTGCGCACCTTACTTATCAAAAATCCATAATTATGGCGACCTATATGCTTTGTGGATTTGCGAATTTCGCTTCTATTGGAATACAAATTGGAGGTATCGGTTCACTAGCGCCAGGACAACGACAAACTTTATCTAAATTTGGAATGAAAGCTTTGATTGGAGGATCTATTGCTTCATTAATTTCGGCTACTATTGCTGGGATGATTATTGGTTAATTCGTTAATAACTTTTTAATATAAATATAAGCTTCAGATTTATTTATCTGAAGCTTTATTTATTTTTAACAACAGAAATTAATTTAATGAGACCCTTATTTTTACTGGGAATATTATGAAACAATACCACAATCTTATAAAACACGTTTTAGAAAACGGAACCCTAAAAGAAGACAGAACAGGAACAGGAACCAAGAGTGTTTTTAGCTACCAAATGCGATTTGATTTAAGCAAAGGTTTTCCTATGGTTACCACTAAAAAACTGCATTTAAAATCGATTGTTTATGAATTACTTTGGTTTTTAAAAGGTGATACCAATATTAGATACCTTCAAGAAAATGGGGTAAGAATCTGGAACGAATGGGCAGATGAAAATGGCGATTTAGGCCCCGTTTATGGCTATCAATGGCGAAATTGGAACGGTGATGAAATCGACCAAATTTCAGAAATTATTGAAACGATTAAGAAAAACCCCGATAGCCGTAGAATGTTGGTTTCTGCTTGGAACCCTTCCGTTTTACCAGATACCAGCAAATCGTTTTCAGAAAATGTAGCTAACGGAAAAGCAGCATTACCTCCTTGTCATGCATTTTTTCAGTTTTATGTAGCCAACGGAAAATTATCTTGTCAGTTGTACCAACGTAGCGCCGATATATTTTTAGGGGTACCTTTTAATATTGCTTCGTATGCTTTATTCACGATGATGATGGCACAGGCTTGCGGATTGGAAGCAGGAGATTTTATTCACACTTTTGGCGATGCTCATATTTATAGCAATCATCAAGAACAGATTGACTTGCAACTTTCTAGAACACCAAAACCATTGCCAAAAATGATATTGAATCCAGAAGTGAAAAACATTTTTGATTTCACTTTTGATGATTTCACTTTGGTAAATTACGAACATCATCCGCATATAAAAGGTGCGGTAGCAATCTAAATCAATTTATGAAAATCAAATTTACCTTACTCCTGTTTTTATTTTTATCTTCTTTCGTTTTTTCACAAGAGGAAGACAAATCAACAGATTATGTTTCTTTTGCAATAATAGAAAAAGTACCCGTCTATCCTGGATGTACAGGAAAAGACAACAAAAGTCAAAAAAAATGTATGTCAAAAAAATTGGCGAACATGTTGCTGAAAAATTTAATATATCCATCGCTAAAAAACTAAAATTAGAGCCTGGACCTCAAAGAATTAATGTTCAGTTTAAAATCAACAAAAAAGGAGAAGTGGTTAATGTGCTTGCAAAAGCAAGTCATCCAAAGTTAGAAAAAGAAGCAATTCGGGTTGTAAAATCATTACCAACAATGGAACCTGGAATGCAAAAAGGAAAAGTAGTAAATGTATTGTATGCTTTACCGATATTATTTAAAATCTAATAAATATGTTTTCAAAATCTAAAAATGAGTCCCGTCAAGAAGCAGAAAATCGTGAGCAATACGAATACGCTCAAAATCGTATTAAACAAAAAAAAGGATTGCTTTCACACCTCATCTATTTTATTGTTGGCTCGATTATTCTTGCCATAATTAACCTTGCATTGGGCATAGGAAAAGACACTACCTTTATAGGATATGATTGGTATGTTTGGGCTATTGTCGTTTGGGCTTTTCTATTATTAACCCATGTTTTTAATGTATTTGTTAAAAATAGATTTATGGGAAAAGAATGGGAACACCGGCAATTGGAAAAATTAAAAAGACTTCAAGAAAATAAAATAAAAACACTTGAAGAACAAGCAATCAAAGAAGTTTCTGAGGAAAATATTGATGATACACCTTCAGAAGACACTACTCCTGAAACTGAAGAAGAACTATGATTACCATAATTGCTGCTGCTGGGTTAAATAATGAATTAGGAAAAGACAACGATTTAGTTTGGCATTTACCAGATGATTTTAAACGATTTAAAAAACTAACCACGGGGCATCATATAATTATGGGTCGAAAAACTTTTGAATCATTTCCGAAGCCACTACCTAATAGAATTCATTTGGTAATTACCAGAAATAAAAATTATAATCCCGAAGGTGTTATTGTTGTTCACTCGATGGAAGAAGCGTTAGAAATTGCAAAAAACGATGAACAACCTTTTATTATAGGAGGTGGTGAAATTTATAACATCGGAATGAAATTCGCTGCTAAAATTGAACTCACCCGAGTTAAAAACACCTTTGAAGCCGACACCTTCTTTCCTGAAATTCCTTCGGAAAAATGGGAATTAGTTTCAGAAGAATTTCATGAAAAAGATGAAAAACATCAATTTGAATTCATCTATCAGACTTTTTTGAAGAGATAAATTTAATAGCTTATTTTTGCATTTCAATTTGGAATAATTTCTGAAGTAAAAAAAGGAAGTTTAATTTAAAAAGATACCTGCCTTCGCAGGTAATTATATGAAAGCATATATATTCCCAGGACAAGGAGCTCAATTTACAGGAATGGGCTTAGATTTATACGATAACTCTGCTAAAGCAAGAGAATTATTCAATCAAGCAAACGACATTTTAGGTTTCGATATTATGAAAATAATGTTCGAAGGCACTCCCGAAGAACTTAAAGAAACCAAAGTAACACAACCTGCCATCTTTTTACATTCTACTATTTTAGCGGAAGTATTAGGAGATTCTTTTCAGCCCGATATGGTTGCTGGACACTCATTGGGAGAAATTTCAGCCTTAGTTACCAATAAAACTTTAGCATTTGAAGACGGACTTAAACTCGTTTCAAAAAGAGCATTAGCAATGCAAAAAGCCTGTGAAGCACAGCCTTCCACCATGGCGGCTGTTTTAAGTTTATCAGATGATGTAGTAGAAAAAATATGTGCCGACACTCCAGGAATTGTAGTGGCTGCCAATTATAACTGTCCAGGACAATTGGTGATTTCTGGCGAAGTAGAAGCCATTAATTTAGCTTGTGAAGCGATGAAAGAAGCGGGTGCAAGACGTGCCTTGGTTTTACCTGTTGGTGGTGCTTTTCACAGTCCGTTAATGGAACCTGCAAAAGAAGAATTAGCCGCTGCGATAGAAGGCACTTTGTTCTCCAACCCAATTTGCCCAATCTATCAAAATGTAAGTACAACAGCAGTTACCGATCCTTCAGAAATTAAGAAAAATTTAGTTTCGCAATTAACTGCTCCTGTAAAATGGACACAAAGTATGCAACAGATGATTGCCGATGGTGCCACAACTTTTATTGAAGTAGGTCCAGGAAATGTTTTACAAGGATTATTTCGAAAAATTGATAGAAGTGTTGCTACAGAAAAGGCTGTTTTGCCTGAAAGTTAAATTTTAAAGCAATGAAAATTCGTTATAAAAAGAAACGGTTACTATTTAATTTAGCAATTGGCGTTGCTTGGTTAATTCTTGGCATTTTAGGAAATAACTTAAAAGAAACGGTTAGGTGGATGGATTATGGTTTTGTATTTATTTCTTTCCTATTTATAGCAACTTATCTTTACGAATCTACCCAACAGTATATAACGATAAAAAACGGTTTTATTCAAATAAATCAGTTATTTGGAAAGAAAATGAAATTAGATGAAATTAAATCTATCCGAAAATTTGCTGGGGATTATATTTTAGAAACCGACACCTCTAAGTTGACTATTAATACCAATTTAATTGAAGAAGAATCGCTAAGTAATTTAGATTCTGTTCTGTCTGAATTAAACGTGTGATTTTAGTTAAGAAGTTTTATCTTAGAAAGACCTAACAGGTTTTGGAAACCTGTTAGGTCTAACAAATATTTACTCCTTAACCACTTTCTTTACCACCACACCTTTATCTGTTTTTATTTTTATAAATAACAAACCGGTTGCTAATGTTGAAACATCTATTTGTGGGGTGCTTTTTGTTGCTAATACTTTTTTACCCAAAACATCAAAAATTGCTATGTTCTTTATGGTAAGATTGTTTTCTGTACTTATTTGTAAAGTGTTTTTAACTGGGTTGGGGTATAAATTTATAACCTCGCTTAACACAACATCACCTATACCCAAACTGCAATCTTCACTATAAATAGCTGTTTCATCTTTATGCCAATTGGGTTGGTTATTGGCGTACTCAACATCGTCAACTTGTAAACAAGTTAAATTTGGATTTTTTGTAGCTATCATAGACCATAATAAATTATTATTTTCGTTTTGGATATCTAAACTAGTTAATTGGTTACCATTACAATGTAATATCTCTAATAAAGGGTTTTGAGAAACATCTAAATTAGAAAGTTGGCAACCAGATAGACTTAGCTCTTTTAACTCCGAATTTTGAGTAACATCTATAACAGGTAAAGGGTTAAAACTAAGCATTAAGACCTCTAAAAAAGGGTTTTGAGTGACATCTAAAAAAGTAATATTGTTAAGTCCACAAATTAACTCTTTAAGATTAGGCCAAAATGTTGTAGGCACATAATCTATTAAGCCATTTTGGTTACAATTTATTGACTCTAAATTAATAAAAAACTGTAAGCCTTCTAAATCTTCAATATATTGCTCTATTAATACAAGACCCAAAACCGCTTCTGCTTCGGTTATTTGTATTTCACCATCGCCATTAGTATCAGCAATTTCATTAAAACCATTGCCTAAATCGGCTACTGGATATGTGATGAGTATAAATTTTAAATTGGGATCGGGTATATTTACTATTTGTGCCCTTGCAAGTAAACTTACAAGGGTCATTATTAGAATTACTAAATTTGTTTTCATAATTATTAGTTTTTAATAATTGTTTTAGGTTATGTTCTTAAATAATGTGGAGTATTTAATTTTTCATAATCTCTTTCAATATTCCTGTATTGGTTAATTGCTTTAATGTTTGTCACCATGATTTTTGCGAACTCTTTTATAGGTTCTGATGATTTTTTTATTTT
>JAJRQR010000078.1 GCA_024280145.1 Bacteroidota bacterium | reverse complement strand
TTCGATGCGTACAATTTCTACTTTATCAAATTGATGCAATCTGTTTAAACCACGAACGTGAGCACCGTAACTTCCTGCTTCTCTCCTAAAACACGGAGTGTAGGCAGTACATAAAATTGGTAATTCAGAATGTGTTCTAAGGTCACCTCGAAACATATTTGTTACGGGAACTTCGGCAGTGGGAATTAAATATAAATCGTCCACAGTTGAATGATACATTTGTCCTTCTTTGTCTGGTAATTGCCCAGTTCCAAAGCCAGAAGCTTCATTTACCAAATGTGGAACTTGATATTCTGTATAGCCAGCTTCAGTATTTTTATCTAAAAAATATGCGATTAGTGCCCGTTGTAATCTTGCTCCTTTTCCTTTATAAACAGGAAAACCAGCACCGGTAATTTTTACGCCTAATTCAAAATCGATTAGATCGTATTTTTTGGCCAATTCCCAGTGAGGTAATGCATTGTCTGATAACTTCGGAATTTCACCTTCAATAAAAACCTCTTCATTATCATCTTCATCAACTCCTGCAGGAACCAATTCGTTTGGAATATTAGGAATCGTAAATAGTAATTCCTGTAATTTTTCGATTGCAGAATTTAAGGTTTCAGAAAGTGTTTTTGATTCTTCTTTTAATTGAGTGGTTTTTTCTTTTAAAAGATTCGCTTTTTGAGCTTCTCCGTTTTTATAAAGAATACCAATCTCTTTAGAAAACGAATTGGATTGCGATAAAGTTTCATCTAATTTTGATTGGGTTGTTTTCCGAAGTTCATCGGTTTTCAGCACTTCATCAAAAACTGCAACAGCATCAAAGTTTCTTTTGCTTAATGCTTGAATAAATTTCTCCTTGTTTTCGCGTATTTCGTTTACTTGTAACATAATCCTAATTAATTAAGGTTGCGAAGTTACACAGACCTTTCAGGTTTTCAAAACCTGAAAGGTCTTAATTAATAGGATTATTTTTTATGATAATCATTGAGTGAATTGAAAAACAAAATCATATCGGAAGTAGGGAATGATTTAAATGATTAAAAAAGGAAAGGAACTATAAAACGACCTATGACATAAGACGCAGCTAAAACAACAATAAATAGTAAGATTAAATTATATTTTAGCTGATGTTTTTTGTCTTTTTTTAGTTTTTGTTTGATGTTCCTTTTTGCTTCTTCTAGTCTTTCCTTTGATACGGGAGTGAAAATATTTTTTTTAATAGAATAAGTTTGTCCTTCTTTTCTTTTACCTAATCTATCTAAACGAAGATTTTTAACTTCCTTTCGTAGTTTTGCTCTATGTTTTATTCCATCAAAATTACCGTACATTTCTAATAAATGATATTGATTATAAAGATATAGCTTTATTTTTTATGATAATCTTCAGGCGAAGGTAATAACCATTCGGTATGTTTAAAAACTTCCCAATTTTGAGAAGCAATGTCCACATCAGGATTTGTAAATTGAAAATAAGGACCTCCATTTACACTTACTTTTGAAGAGAAATATACGGCTACATCTTTGCCTTTTTCCTTTTCTTGTTGTTTAATTCGCTGTGCAAATTGCCACATTAAATCGGGTTTGGTTTTAATACTTCGGTACTGCTTTTTTGAAAGCATATTTTTATAATCATATACTCTTTTCTCTCCCGTTGCTTTGTCTTTAATACGAATAGTTAATGTCCCGTTTTTACTTCGTAACATCATTCGCCAACTTAAGCGATGTCCTTCTTCGGTCCATAAAACATCATCTTTAATTGTCCAATGACGAAGTGGAAGTCCGATTTGAAAAATAAAATACACCAAAAATATACCGATGAGTATATTTTTGTGTTTTGGAATCCTAATTTCGTTTCCTTTGTACAATTCTCTTTTTAAACGGAAAAGTTTCTGAATAGCTTCCGAAGAAAAGAAAAACAAAGCAAAAGCAATTGACATATACGGGAAGATGCCTACTTGAAAAACGATGGAATTAAACAAATGAAAAAATAAGGAAAGATAAAAACCGAGTACTCTTGTTTTTCTCCAAAGTAACATTGGGATAATTATTAAATCGAAAACTATTCCGAAGTAAGCAATGGTATAATGAATCCATTTTTCTTGCAATAGACTTCCAATTAAAAAATAATTACTTTTAGATCTTAAGATGAATCCTGGTGCCGTTCCGTTTAGCCAATCTGGATACCATTTTGCTACGGAACCATAAGTAAAAACAATGAAAATCTGAAGCACAATTACCCACCGAACCCATTGTGACATTGACAAGGATCTAAACGAAGGATTGAGTTTGGCGTCCAACGATAAATCCCGACTTGCTGGTAAAAAAGCCATTATCCAACATAATAGCACCATTAAATAATAATGATTGTTATACGATGTTTTTTGCATTAAATAGGCTCCCGTCCAAAGAATAGCATACGAAAACATAGCCAATCTATATTTGTAACCGAGCATTACCATCAATCCAAAAACACCCATTACTGCGAAATAAATATACATTCCTTCACCAACAAAAACCTGTAGAAAATCGAATCCAATAAAGTTAAATGTAAATTCAGGTTCTACCATCACTCTCCGAACCCAACCTGTAGCTATTGCTCCGAAGGCTTCCATAGAAATTAGAAATCCAAAGATTATTCTAAAAAGAACAAGCCCAGTATTGTCTATTTGTTTGAAGAAGAATTTATTCACGGAATAAAACTAAGAAATTAATAGACACTCCGAAAAATCGGGGTCATTATTTTTTTCTTGTAAAGTCATATAGCTATTTCTTTTAAACTTTTGGTGTGTGGTGAGCTCAGTTATAGAGTTCTCGACTGTATTTCGACACACTCAATAACCACGCTCGAACGGACATTTGGTATGTTTTTTAATTTAGAGATTTTATGAAGCTCCTAGCAAAATATTCATCTTCTCTAATCGCAGACTTTAGCTCCTCCACATTATTAAAAATCTTTTCATCTCTAATTCTAGTAATGAATGTTAGCCGAAGGTTTTTGTTGTATAAATCTTTATTAAAATCTAAAAAGAAGGTTTCGATGGTTTGAAGTTTTCCGCCTACAGTTGGGTTGGTTCCGATGTTTGTTAATCCAAAGACCGTATTTCCTGAAATTTCTGATTGCACTAAATACACACCGTTTTTTGGAATCATTATATAGTCTTCTTCAATTTGAAGGTTTGCTGTTGGGAAATTTAAAGTTTTTCCAATTCCTTTGCCTTTTACAATTTTTCCTGAAAGTGTAAAGGGATGACCTAAATAGTTGTTGACAGTTTTGATATTTCCTTCGAAAAGTAGTTTTCTGATTTTGGTGGAGCTTATAGAAACTTCGTCTGATTTTTGGGCCTTAATTTCTTCTACCTCAAAATCGTAGGTTCTTCCAAATTCGATTAATTCCTCAATGGTAGCATCTCTATTTCTTCCGAAACGGTGGTCGTATCCAATAATTATTTTTGTAATATGAAGTTGATTCACCAAAATATCCCGTACAAATTCCAAAGCCGTAAGCCTTGAAAATTCTGTGGTAAAAGGATGAATTATTAAATTTTCTATACCCGATTTTTGAAGTAATTCTTCTCTTTCAGAAATAGAGTTAATTAATTTTATAGAAATTTCTTCCTGTAAAACCATTCTTGGATGTGGAAAAAAAGTAAGAATGATAGAAGTTAAGTTTTCTTTTTCAGCAGCAGTTAATAATTGTGAAATAATTGCTTGATGCCCAATATGAACTCCATCAAAAGTACCAATCGTCACTACGGAAGGTCGGGTGTTTTTGTATGCAGAAATAGAGGAAAACAGTTTCATATTATTTTCCGTTAAAGGAGTTCATGGTGTTTGTGACTCCGGCTAAGCCAAATGATTTTATGACTTCAACAGCTTTTTCAAGACGTTCTGGGAGTAGTTTTTCTTCTTCAGTTATCCAATTTCCTAGAACATAATCTATTTGTTTTCCTTGTGAAAAAGTATCGCTTATACCAAATCTAAATCGATTGTATTTGGTCGTATTTAAAATGTGTTGAATGTCCTTCAATCCATTATGACCACCATCGCTGCCTTTAATTTTTAAACGAAAAGTTCCGAAGGGAAGGTTTAAATCATCAGTTACCACTAATAAGTTTTCTAAGGGGATTTTTTCTTTTTCCAACCAATATCGAACGGCTTTTCCGCTAAGGTTCATAAAAGTACTGGGCTTCAGTAAAACGAAAGTTCTTCCTTTTAATTTGTAGGTAGTAACATCGCCGAGTTTGTTGCTTTCAAAAGTCAAGTCTTCTTTTTCAGCAAGAAAATCGAGAACCCTAAAGCCTATATTGTGCCTAGTTTTTTCATATTTATGGCCAATATTTCCTAAACCAACAATGAGGAATTTTTTCATAGGGTCGTGCTCTTGACGATCAAAATCTTTTGATTTATTAGTGTTTTTACTTTCAAAAAGTTTTCTAAAAAATGAAAACATGATTAATTATTATTCCGTAAAAATAAAAAAAGCATCCCATATAAATAGGATGCTTTTAAAGTATATTATTTGAAAGTGTTTATTCTTCCGATTTAGCTTCGGTAGCTTCTCCTTCAGCTCCTTCAGTTTCTCCTTCAGCTCCTTCTTCACCTTCTTCTTCATCATCTACTTCGTCTTCAACAGCCACACGAGAAGTTCTTACTTGACAAACAACTCTTTTTGCTTCATTAAGGATTGTGTAATCGTCACCCATTAAATCAGCAACTGTCATAATATCACCAATTTTCATTTCAGAAATATCAGCATTTAAAAAATCAGGAAGATTTTTTGGTACTGCTTTTACTCTTAATGAACGATTTACTACACGTAAAACCCCACCATTTTTAACTCCAGGAGCACTTCCTGTAATACGAACTGGAATATCCATACTTACTTCTTTATCATCAAAAATTTGATAAAAGTCGATGTGTAAGATATTGTCTGTTACTGGGTGAAATTGTATATCTTGAAGGATAGCAGCTACTTTAGTGCCATCTTCTAGGGCAATTACTACTGTGTGTACATCTGGAGTGTAAACTAAATTTTTAAATGCCAGCACTTCTGCTGAAAAGTGAATTGCTTTGTCTCCTCCGTACACTACGCAAGGAACCTGACCAGCATTACGTAAGGCTTTTGTTGCTTTTTTGCCCACGCTTTCTCTTTGAGATCCGTTGATTGTAATTGATTTCATTTTT
>JAJRQR010000077.1 GCA_024280145.1 Bacteroidota bacterium | reverse complement strand
TCCGTAAAATTCGTTATATTTTTTGTTTACTTCATCACTTGTTACATCTAAATATCCAGCTCCTTGATGTGGCTGAACGCCCATATCTGCAGAGCCCTGAACATTATTTTGTCCACGTAACGGATTTACACCAACTCCTCTGCTACCAATATTTCCTGTAATTAATGCTAAATCTGCAATTTGAACTACCGTAAATGTCCCTTGTGAATGCTCGGTAACTCCCAATCCGTGAAAAGACATTGCATTTGGTGCCGAAGCATATGCCATTGCCGCTTCCCGAACCAAACTACGATCTACTCCTGAAACTTTTTCAAGCTTATCTATATCTATTTTTAGAATTTCATTTTTGAATTCTTCAAACCCTTCTGTTCTATTTTTAATAAATTCTGAATCTGCTAATCCTTCCGAAATAATATAATAAAACATCATATTCAGTACTGCAATATTCGTTCCTGGTCGCAATGCCAAATGATAAGTTGCGTATTTCGCCATTTCAGTTCGACGAGGATCAATCACAATAGAAACGTTATCTTGTTTCATTTCAAATTGTTTCAGTTTTGCTCCAGTAACTGGATGTGCATCTGTCGGATTCGCACCAATCACTAAAATACAATTGGTATCTTTTAAATCGTCGATAGAGTTGGTGGCTGCTCCTGTTCCGAAAGTAGTTTGCATTCCCAAGGCTGTTGGCGAATGACAAACACGTGCACAACCGTCAATATTATTGGTTCCGATAACCGCTCTGATGAATTTTTGCATCAAGTAATTCTCTTCATTAGTACATCTTGCCGATGAAATTCCAGCGATAGAATCGGGCCCAAATTCGGATTTATACGAATTTAATTTTGTTGAAATATACTCGTATGCTTCGTCCCAAGATACTTTTTCAAATTCACCATTTCTTTTGATCATTGGAGAATCCAAACGATCTGGATGATTGTAAAATCTAAACGCATAACGCCCTTTTAAACAAGTATGTCCTGCATTTACCTCCGCATCAAAAGGTGCCGTAATACTTAATATTTCTCCATTACTTGTGGCAACATCTAAATTACATCCCACACCACAATAAGTACAAATAGTTCGGGTAGTATCGGTTGCTTTAATTGCTTTCGATTGAAATACATCTGAAATCGCCGAAGTTGGACAAGCCTGAGAACAAGCACCACAACTCACACAATCGGAATCCATAAACGATTCGTCCAAACCTTTTATAATACGTGTATCGAAACCTCTTCCAGCCATACTCAGCACAAACTGACCTTGAACCTCGTCACAAGCTCGAACACAACGGTAACAGTTGATGCATTTTGACAAATCTGAAGTCATATATGGATGACTCAAATCTTTCAATCTGTATAAATGATCTTCTCCTTTTGGATATCGTACTTCTCTAATTCCTACTTGTGCAGCAACGGTTTGTAATTCACAATTTCCGTTAACTTCACAGGTTAAACAATCTAATGGATGATCTGTTAAAACTAACTCAATGATATTTTTCCGAAGTTCTTTAATCGCTTCCGAAGAAGGATAAATATACTGTCCTTCAGCAACAGGAGTATGACACGAAGCCATTGTTTTGGTATTTCCGTTTTCTTCTAAAGCCACCTCAACACTACAAACTCTACACGACCCAAAAGGATCTAAATTTGGCGCATCACATAAGGTTGGAACAAGGTTTTCTTCCTTATATCTTTTGATGAAATTAAGGACAGTTTCTCCTTCAGCAATTTCGAATGGTTGATTATCTATGTATGCTAGTTTCATAATATGCCCACGCAGGTGGATATCTTTTTAATTATTCTCGTAATTTTTACTTTATTTCGTTTCTAAACCCATCGAATTCGATGGTGTTATTTTTTTTATTTCAACTAAAATATGTTTCCAATTCTTCTTCAAAATATTGCATCGCGTTTCGTACCGGTAAAGGAATTCCTCCACCGTGAGCACAAAGCGAGCCTTGTTCTAAAGTTGTTAGCAAATCGTTGAATAAGGCTCTATTTATTTTATAATCTGAATTTAATGCTTTTACCGAAAGTTCGTGTCCTCGTTTGGTTCCTAATCGACAAGGGAAACATTTCCCACAGCTTTCATAGGAAGCAAAATCGAATAAATGTTCTATAAATTTCATTATCGGAAATGTTTCTGGAACACAAACTACCGAGGCGTGTCCTAATAAAAATCCTTCATTTGCAAAAGATTCAAAGTCGATCTCTAAATCGTTTATTTTTGAAACAGGTACCAATCCTCCTAAAGGCCCTCCTATTTGCAATGCTTTTACTTCGGCTTTAAACCCACCACCCAATTCGTTTACCACTTTTGAAAGCGGCGTTCCCATTTCTACTTCATAAATTCCTGGATTATTAAAAAAACTGTCCAAACACACCAATTTAGTTCCTGAAGATCGTTCTGTACCAATATCTTTCCAGGCTTGTCCCCCATTTTCAATAATAAAATGAAGTGCCGCCAAAGTCTCTACATTATTAACAATGGTGGGTTTATTAAACAATCCCTGCTGTGCTGGAAACGGTGGACGAACACGTACTTCTGGACGTTGCCCTTCAATAGAATTTATCAAAGCTGTTTCCTCGCCACAGATATACGAACCTTGCGCACGAATAATTTTAAAATCGAAATTAAATCCGCTACCATCAATATTCTCACCAATTAATTGATGTTTTTTAAGCTCATCAATAGCACTTTGAACAATCTCAGCAGCTTCTGGATATTCTGCTCTAATGTATAAAATTCCGTAGTTCGCGTGAGTTACATATCCTGCGATTATCATCCCGAATAAAACTGAATGTGATTGTTGCTCCAATAAATAACGATCTGAATAAGCTCCCGGATCTCCTTCGTCAGCATTACAAATAATAAATTTGGTATCGCTTTCGGCAGCTCTACAGAATCCTAATTTTAATCCCATTGGAAATCCTGCTCCTCCTCTTCCTCTAACATTGGAAGTTTTTATGTCGTCTAAAACAGCTTCAGAATCTCTTTTTAATGCTTCTTTTAAAGGTTGGTAATATTCTGAAATATTGGTAAAAGGCTTGGTTAAAATTTCTTTTCCTGATGCTTTTACAATATGTTGATCTTTATTTAATTCAGTTTCTTTTGAAAATATTTCTTTTAAATTTTCAGATTCTTTTCCTGAATAATTTTTTCCATTGTAATTAAAGGCGTTGTTTTCGTGACATCTTCCGAGGCAAGTCATATGACCAATTTCATCGGCGGAAACTTCTTCCTTTAAGTTTTCGATTAATTGATCCTGAGTTCCTGCACAAATACAGGCGGTTCCGTTACAAACATATACTTTTTTGCCTTTGTTTTCTGGTTTCATAAAATCATAGAAAGAAGCCGTTCCGTAGGTATTTGCTTTTCCTATTAAAAACTCGTCTGCTAACTTTGCTAATCCTTCTTTATTAGGAGCTCCTTCAGATTGAGAAAGCTTTCCCATTTTATCGAAAAGGTTGTTGTCCAAGCCTTTTTTTCCTAATAATTCACTTAAATTATTTGACATACTTATTAACTCGCTTTTATGTCGAGGTTGGTTTTTTGATTATTAAATTTAGTTCGCTCTGGCAGCGAATAACAAGTGGCTCTTTCGTCTCTACAAAATGCAAATAGTGTAATTCCTAGTTCTTTTGCATAATCTACCGCCAAGGAAGAAGGTGCCGAAACCGCTGCTAAAAACGGAATTCCCGCTTTAAAACATTTGATGACGATTTCGTAAGAAACCCTTCCACTTACCGTTAATACCGAAGCCTCTTTTAGTGTTTTTGAAAGTATTAATTTACCAATTACCTTATCTACAGCGTTGTGTCTTCCAATATCTTCCATAGCAGAAAGCAAATTTCCTTCTAAGGTAAAAGCTGCTGCTGCGTGAGTCCCTCCCGATTGATGAAAACTGTGTTGTTGGTCGTTCATTTTTTCAAACAAACCATTCAGAATTGCAATGTCTATTTTTTTATATTCATCGATGGTTTTTCCGAGGAATGATAAATCGCCCAATTCTGTTCTTCCACAGATTCCACAAGAGGAAACAGATAATAATGTTCTGCTATTTGAATAGCCTTCCCCCAATTCTTTTTTAGGAATTTGAAGATCAACGATAGTTACAATTCCGTCTTCATTTTCTTTTTTCAGAATTAAATCTGGAATAAAATGGGCATTTTTTATAATCCCTTCAGAATGCAACATACCGCGAACCAAACTAATATCATCCCCGGGCGTTCGCATAGAAACCGTAAAGGGTTTGTTGTTGATATTAATTTGTAAAGCCTCTTCAACAGTTAAAGCATCTACTGCTTTTTCTATCGAGTTGGATTCGTATTTTTGAGCTTGGTATTTTCTTGTAGCCATTAGTGATTGGTAATATCCCTACGAAAATAATGTATTTTATTGGCACAAACAATCCTAATTTAAATTAGCTTCAATTTTAACTTTCATTCCGCTAAAATCTGCATTTCCCGTTAGTTGGTCAATTTTGTTGGTATCGGTTAAATCATTAACGCTTACTCCTGCGTGATTCTCAGCAATATTCATTTTAGTTCCTTTTCTATGATGTCCCCAACCGTGTGGAATACTAACAACTCCTTTCATTATAGTTTCTGTGATTTCTATAGGAATTTCAATCGCTCCAACTGAAGAAATTACCCGTACATTTTGCCCTTCTTTTAATTGAAGCTCCTTTGCATCTTCTGGGTGAATTAACATCGTACAACGGTTTCTTCCCTTTACCAATCGTCGACTATTATGCATCCACGAATTGTTGGAACGCAAATGTCGCCTTCCAATTAATGAAAAATTATATTCTGAAGTAGTTTCATTTTTCCATAGCTTCATTTTACTAGCTAATCGTTCTAAATCCTTTAAAAACAATGGATGTACCAATTCTATTTTTTTATCCGAAGTAAATAATCGTTCAGGTAATTGAGATTTCATTGCTCCGAAATCAATTCCGTGTGGGTGTTTTTTTAACTCTGAAACAGATAATTTTGGTTGATTATAAGCACTAAACTGAAGCATATAATCCAAGGTTTGCTCTAAATTTGCAGGATTTTCAACTCCGCTTAATCGTGTAGTTAATTCTTTTAAAATTTCCCAATCATGTTTTTGTTCTTCTGTTTTTTCAAAAAGGGCTTCGGAATATTTTGCGGTATTTCTAATAGCGAATTGATGAAAAACCAAATCGTATAATGGTGCTTCTAATCCTGTGGTGGTTGGCAGAATGATATTTGCAAACTTGGTCGTTTCATTTAGATAAATATCGATGGCTACCATGTATTCAAGAGATCCCAACGCTTTTTCGAGTTGTTTCCCGTTTGGAGTTGACAAAACAGGGTTTCCAGCAATGCAAATCATCCCCTTTACTTGACCTTCTCCTTTTGTTAAAATTTCGTCTGCTAAAGTTGCTACTGGAAACTCACCCGAAAATTCTGGTAATTTCTGTACACGACTTTGGTATTTATGAAAACTTCCTTTTTTCCCTTTTAGTCTCGACATTCCTACTACATCTATTGCAGGGTTGGTAAACATCGCTCCTCCTTCGGAATCTAAATTTCCGGTTACACTGTTTAAAACATTGATAAGCCAATTGCAAATTCCTCCAAATTCTTGAGTGGACACTCCAAATCTTCCGTAACAAACAGCGGTTTTAGATTTTGCAAATTGTCTTGCTAGGTTCTTTATTTCTTCAATTTCAATTCCTATATATTCTGAAACAATTTCTGGAGAATAGGATTTTACAAGTTCTTGAATGGTTTCCCAACCTTTTGAGATTTCTTTTATTTTCCCTTCGGAAGTTAAGTCTTCTTCAAAAATCACACTCAACATTCCTAATAACAGCAAGGCGTCTGTTCCTGGTTTTATAAAATGATGTGTGTTTGAAATTTTGGAAGTTTCCGTAAATCTTGGATCTACCACGACTACTTTTCCTTCTCTTTTTTTAATGGCTTTTAATCGGTTTGAAAAATCGGGAGCCGTCATGGTACTTCCATTTGAAACTGCAGGATTTCCACCGATTATGAGCATAAAATCGGTTCGATCTATATCTGGGATTGGAAATAGTAGATAATGTCCAAACATCATCAAAGATGCAAAATGATGCGGCAATTGATCTACCGAAGTTGCCGTATACACCTGATTGGAACCGATGCTTTGTAAAAAAGAGCCAGCAAATAAAGTGAGTCCTGTATTATGAACCGTCGGATTGCCTCTATAGGATGCTATGGAGTTGACACCATGTTTTTTCTGTATTCTTTTTAAATTTGAAGTAACCTCATCAAATGCCTGTTCCCAAGAAATTGAAACCCAACCTTTTTCGGGTCTTTTTATGGGTATTTTAAGTCGGTCGGGATCTTCAAATAAATCTTGTAAGGCTGTTGCTTTCGGACAAATATGTCCATTACTTAATGGGTCTTTCTTATCTCCTTTTATCGAAATTATTTTTTTGTCTTGATACTTTATTTCAAGCCCACACATTGCTTCACAAAGATTACAAGTGCGATAATGTGTTTTTGGCTGCTCCATTATTCAGCAATTTGACAAGCAATTAATCCGCCATATTCCAATGCCAATCCTCTATCGGAAGCTATTTTTTGATATTTAGAATTCATAACCATTTTAAAGAAATGATCTACTGAAGGATATTCTACTACAAAAACGAGTTGTGGTTGTTGGTCTGAATCCCCCACCAAAACACTATGTACTTTTCCTTTCCAAATTAATTTAGCTCCTGATTCTACTACAAAAGGTTGTGCGTTTTTAAAATAACGTGCGTAAACTTCTTGTCCCGATTCATTGGTTGAAGTCTTTTCTTTAAATTTAAGTATGTTCAACATTACCAAAGGCGTGTCCTTTGGATAGGATTGTAATTGAGCAAATTGTTGGTCGGGTGGACTAATTTGGTTTGTTAGCATTTTTTAGTTTTTTAATTAATTACAATCCCATAAAGCGTTTTATCCAGTTTAATTTCCCTTTGGAATGTGGATAATATTTTAGGGATAGTTCTATTAAATTAGATTTTTCTAAAATACTTTTATAATGTGTAAAAGCTCTAAATCCAGCTTCTCCGTGATAACTCCCCATTCCGCTATTCCCTACGCCACCAAAGGGTAATTTGCTGTTTACAATGTGCATTACACCATCGTTAATGGCACCACCACCAAATGATATTTCTTTTAATATTTTATTTTTTTCTGTCATGTTATTTGTAAAAACATAACAAGCCAATGGTTTTGGATGTTCGTTTACTTGCTGAATGGCATCTTCTAAATTCTCATACGAAATCACTGGTAATATGGGACCGAATATTTCTTCTTGCATCACTTTATCATCAAAAGTAATGTTCTGTAAAACGGTGGGTTCTATTGTTCTTTCTGAAGTAGATATGATTCCTCCGTAACAGATTTTTTCTTTTGAAATTAGATTAGATAAACGGTTTAGGTTTCTATCATTTATGATTTGTGTGTAGTTTTCGTTTTCTATTGAAAACTGTTCTTTTTCAATTTCAGATTTTAAAAGATTTAGAAACTCATTTTCTATGTTTTTATAAACAAATACATAATCAGGAGCAATACATGTCTGACCAGCATTTAAAAACTTTGCCCAAACCAATCGTTTAACCGTCATTTTTAAATTACAATCTTCAGTGATGAATGCAGGGCTTTTTCCACCTAATTCTAAAGTGACAGGCGTTAAATGTTTTGCTGCTGCTTGATATACAGTTTTACCAACTTGCGGACTTCCAGTAAAGAATATTTTATCAAATTTTTGATTTAAAAGTTCGGTAGTTTCAGGTATTCCACCTTCTACTACTTTTAGATAATTAGGATTGAAATTTTCATTAATCAACTTCGCCATTACCGCACTTGTATGGGCAGCCATTTCGCTAGGCTTGATGATTACGGTATTTCCTGCAGCTATGGCGGCAATAACCGGAGCGAGTGTTAATTGGTAGGGGTAATTCCAAGCGCCAATGACCAAACATACGCCCAAAGGTTCTGGGATGATGTAACTCTTCGCAGGAAAATTAAGCATATTGGTCCCTACTCGTTTTACTCTTGCCCACTTTTTTAAATTGCGTTTGGCATCTTTTATATCGTGATACAATAAAGCGAGTTCACTTACAAAGGTATCGAATTCAGATTTTTTGAAGTCCTTGTATATAGCTTCGTAGAGTAACTTTTCGTTTGATTTTAAAAAAGAATCTAACTTTGTTAATTGCTTCAGACGAAACTTAATTTCTTTGGTTTCGTGGGTATTGAAGTACGCTCGTTGTGTAGAAACAATTTTATTCATAGTGATTATTATTCTCTAAAAATACTACTTCATCAACAAACAATCAATAAAATCGGTTAACATATGAAAAAGTAAACCTACAGCAACAATTCTAAACTTTTTGAAATAGAGTAAAATAACATAAATTCCTATTGCATAATAGGTATGCAAAATATGGAAGTTGATACTACAACGGTTTGGTGAATAAATGGGATCTGCTAATAAATGATCAACGTCTACCAACATCGTGGCAATCATAATTAACCACGCTTTTTTCCATTGACTTCGGAAAAATACCCAAGCAATTAGTCCTGGGAATAAGAAGTGTAAACAATAATGCAGAATGGGTTGGAACATTACTACTCCCTCCCACGATTCAATACCCGATATTCTTCATAACATTCGCTTATTGCATCTAATATCTGAAGGTCATTGGCTGTTTTAATAAAGCTTTTAGAGTAACTACAGTTGTTAAGTATCTCCTCAATATCAACTTTTTCCAATTGTAAAACTGCCATTAATGTTTCGCGATCGTATTTGCTTTGTAGTAGGTTTCTAATTTCGTCGTCGTCCTTCATTTTACGAAGTTTCTTCATTTGATGTGGTCGCTTTCCGAACATATTATAGAGGAAATCTGCGGGATTAAATATAGAATTCAATACTTTACTAACTGAACCTGGCTGAGATTTCCCGCCTTCGTAGCCGCCGCCAATTCCTGCAATGCGATAGCGATGGTCATCGTAAATAGGTATTAACTTCGCATCTACTTCAATATAACCCGTAAGTTGTATGGGTTTTACCACCACTTCTTCTAAAGCAATACTCAGTTCTGTCATTTTAATTTTAATTTCACCAAATTTTAACCAGTCATTGGTTACACGAACTCGTATTGATTTAAAACCCAAATAAGAAAAATACAACGTATCATTTACGGCTGCTTTTATGGCAAATTCACCTTCGTTATTGGTTAAAGTACCTACAACCGAATTTAAATTTACCACGTGAACATTCTCCAAAACTAGATTGTTTGAAGCGTTTTGAACCTTTCCTTTAATAGTGGTTGTTCCGTTTTGTGACCAAGCTATAGCTGTCACAAAGCACAAAATAAGCAATACAATATTTTTCTTCATAATTGTTGGTAAATATAACGTATTAGACCAAATTATAAAATGAAAGTTTTTTTAATAACAAAAATTTAAGAATTAACGTCTTGAACGTCTTCTTCCTCCAGTTCCAGAATTATTTGGGCGATCATCTTTTCTACGGCTTCTACCTTTAAATCCTGAGTTTCCTCCATCTCTTCCGCCCTCGCGTCTTCCTTCACTTCTACCTTCAGATCTACCTTCTCTTCTCCCGCCATCTCTATCATCGTTGCGTCTTCCGTCTCTTCTTCCGTCTCTTCTGCCTTCAGATCTTCCTTCGCTTCTTTTTCTAAATCCACCACGATTTCCACCACGGTCACGATCTCTCCCTCGGTCTCTTCCGCCTCCACGTCTTCCTCCTCTTCCTGTGTCTTTTGAAATTTCTACGGAAACTCTTCTTCCTTCCAATTCAAAATCCTTGAAGAAGTTCATTACCAATTCTTGATGTTTGGTATCGGTATTAAAGAATGAAAAGCTTTCTTTTACATCAACTTTGTATAAATCGTCCTGTCCTAACTGAAGCATATCTTTCAAGAAATCTTTCAGGCTCATCCAATCAAAATCGTCTTTTCCTCCAATATTAATGAAATATCGAACCGTATCTTTTGATCCTTCAGACATATCGCCTTGAGCCACATTAAGGTCTTTCGCTTTTTTGTAATAGTTATAGAAACGAGTGAATTCTACTGAAAACACCTTCTTGATCAATTCTTCTTTTGAAAACTCTTCTAATACTTCGTTGATATTTGGAAGGTAAGCATCGATTTCATGATTTATTTCAGTCTCTTTAATTTTATTTGCTAAATGAAACAGCTGAACTTCACAAATTTCCATTCCTGAAGGAACTTCTTTCTTTTCGAATTTCTTTTGAATTATTTTTTCAATCTGGTGAATTTTTCTATTTTCACTTTTTGAAACAATTACGATTGAAACTCCTGTTTTTCCAGCTCTTCCTGTACGTCCACTACGGTGTGTATAAGTTTCAATTTCGTCTGGAAGTTGGTAATTAATAACGTGTGTAATATTTTCTACATCAATTCCACGAGCAGCAACATCGGTCGCTACTAACATTTGGATTTGTCTGTTTCTGAAAGACTTCATTACCAAATCACGTTGGTTCTGACTTAAATCTCCGTGCAATGCTGCGGCACTATAACCATCTTCAATTAATAATTCGGCTACTTTTTGCGTATCTCTTTTGGTACGACAAAATATTACTGAAAATATCGACGGATTCGCATCTGCCAGTCTTTTTAATGCTTGGTAGCGATCTCTAGCGTTTACTAAATAATATTCGTGAGAAACATGTTCGGCTCCCATATTTTTACCTCCAACGGTAATCTCTACAGGATCGTACATGAATTTTTTAGCTATTGCCGAAACTTCTCTTGGCATCGTTGCACTAAATAACCAAGTGCTTTTTTCGTCTGGCGAATAGGAAAGAATTTCTGTGATATCTTCATAGAATCCCATATTCAACATTTCATCGGCTTCATCCAGCACACAATATTCAATTTTTGAAATATCGATCATTCTTCTACCAATCATATCTTTCATACGACCCGGAGTTGCCACAATAATCTGTGCGCCTCTTTTAATATCTCGTGCTTGGTCGCTAATGCTTGCTCCACCGTAAATAGCAACTACATTTAAGCCTTTTTGATACTTTCCGTAGCTTTTTATTTCGTTGGTAATCTGTAAACAAAGTTCACGTGTTGGAGATAAGATAAGCCCTTGTGTAGTACGGCTTTCTATATTTATTTTCTGAAGCATCGGAAAGCCAAAAGCGGCTGTTTTTCCGGTACCCGTTTGTGCCAAAGAAACCATATCGGTATCTTTTTCTAATAAAATTGGGATGGCTTTTTCTTGGACTTCAGATGGAGTTGTGAACCCCATATCTTCGATGGCCTTTAGAAGATTTTCTTCCAGACCTAATGCAGCAAATTTGCTCATAGTAATATGTATTTTAATTTATTTGTCGTGTTGGTTCTGAAGTATTCGACAAATTAAATTCCATACTACTTCTTTCAACACATTCCTCACCCTGAGGATTTTCAAGCGGCAAAGGTAGTGTTTTTATTTGGAAGTAAGCTAGTCGGTCATTTCGATACATTTTCGCTAGGGTAAAAACACTCAATGACCTTTGACGAGTACTCTGAGTGCGTGACGTAGGAGCGTGTATCGAAATCGAAAGGTTATTTTGAAAGAAACTCCATCAACGTCCTAACTGCTTTTCCACGATGTCCGATTTCAGATTTTTGTTGTAATGTCATTTCGGCAAAGGTTTTATCAAATTCTTTAGGCTGAAAAATGGGATCGTAACCAAAACCATCTTTTCCTCTTTTCGCTTTGGTGATTTCGCCTTCGCAAATTCCTGTAAAGAGTTCTTCGCTATCTTCTGTTATTAATGATATAACTGTTTTAAAACGCGCTTTTCTATTTGAATTACCTTCTAAATTTAAAAGTAATTTATTCATATTCGCCTCTGCATTATTTTCTAACCCAGCATATCTGGCACTATAAACTCCAGGTTCGTTGTTAAGTGATTCTACTTCCAATCCAGTATCATCTGCGAAACAAGAGAGTCCATATTTTTCTTTTACATACAAGGCTTTTAGTTTTGCGTTTCCTTCAATAGTACTGGAGGTTTCTGGAATTTCTTCAAAGCAACCTATTTCGGCTAAGCTTACTAATTCTATATGTGAAGGCATAAGGGATTTTACTTCCTTTAGTTTGTTTTTGTTGTGGGTGGCGAATACTAGTTTCATAAGAATGAGTTGTTACACAGAGGTTCACAGAGTTGCACTGAGAAACAAAAGCCTCTAATTTTACATCTTTACTTTTGCGAATGTAAAGCCACCCTATTACCTTCGGTATCTTCAAACAATCCCATAAAGCCATTTTCTGGGGATATTTGTGTTTTTTCTTGCAAGCTTTTTCCCCCAGATGAAACGATTCTTCCAAGCTCATTCTGTAAATCGTCACAAGAAAAATATACTAAGGTTCCTTCGTGACTTGGAGTATAACTTTCGTGTTTCATTAAACTTCCCATTGCTCCTGAAGCACCTTCATGCATAGGGAAAAATCCCATTAACAACCCTCCCATGTCATGAACTCCAACTTCAATATTAAAAACTGATTCGTAAAATTTTTTGGCTCTGTCCATATCTGTCACGGGGATTTCAAACCAAGCTACCATATTTTTTTTCATAATAATTATGCCCGCGAAAGGGGGGCTAATTTTAGTTAAACAATTATTTTTATTGATTTCAAAGTTACATAAAGAAAAATAAACCTTTACTTTTTATAATACCTCTCCATTATATCATCAATACTCTTGATCGTTTTTTTTGTCCAATCAATTAATAATTCGAGCTTTTCATCTTCAGATAATTGCCAATCAACTTCAGATTGTTTCAACTTAGTCACCACATGTTGTAAAATGATCGCTGCAGAAACCGAAATATTTAAACTCTCCGTAAAACCATACATAGGTATTTTTATATATCCGTCGGCTTCCTTTAAAACAGTATCACTTAAACCATCTCTTTCTCTTCCGAAGAAAAAAGCAGTTTTTTTTGTGACATCAAAATCGTGTAGTAACTGTGAATCGTTATGTGGTGTGGCTGCAATAATCTGGTAGTTTTCTTTCCGAAGCGCATCGATACAACTCATAGTCGAATCATATCTATTAATATTTACCCATTTCTGAGCGCCTAACGCGATTTCTTTATCAATTCGCTTACCATATTTTTCTTCAATCACATGCAATTCTTGAATACCAAAAACATCGCAAGAACGCATTACTGCACTGGTATTATGCAACTGATACACATCTTCAGAAACCACCGTAAAGTGTCTGGTTCGTTTTGAAACTACTTCATCGAAAAGTTCTTTTCTTCTTTCTGTAATGAAAGATTGCAAGTATTCTAATAACTGTTTATCCAATGGAAATGATTATTTTTATCCTCCTTTGCTAAAGCTATGGAGGGATTTGATTGCGAAGATAAAAAATATTACTAACCTTTAATGAGATACCCGTCTTCGCGGGCATTATGAAAATAACAGTATTAACAGGAGCCGGAATAAGTGCCGAAAGCGGCATTAGAACTTTTAGAGATAGTGATGGTCTTTGGGAAGGTCACGATGTGATGGAAGTCGCTTCACCACAAGGTTGGAATGCAAACCCCGAATTGGTTTTAGATTTTTACAATCAGCGTAGAAAACAATTATTAGAGGTTGAACCCAACGCCGCACATATTGCTTTGGCAGAATTAGAAAATGATTTTGATGTGCAAATTATCACACAAAATGTAGATGATTTACACGAACGAGCTGGAAGTACAAATGTTTTACATCTTCATGGTGAATTATTTAAAGTGAGAAGCACTGTAATTTCCACAACTATTCTCGATTGGAAAAAAGAATTAAATAAAGGTGACCTTTGTAAAGACAGTTATCAATTACGACCTCATATTGTTTGGTTTGGCGAAGATGTTCCCGAAATGGATAATGCCATTAGATTGGTTAGAGAAACGGATATTTTAATCATTATTGGAACTTCAATGCAAGTATATCCTGCTACGAGTTTATTGCAATTTGCACCTTCAGAAAGTAAAATTTATTTTGTGGATCCGAAACCTACAATTTCTTCTTCAGAAAGAATTATAGTTTTTGCTGAAAAGGCTTCTACTGGAGTTATAAAAGTTATTGAAACAATTAAGTCAAATGAGCTTTAAAAATAATTACTATATTGGAATATTTGGTGTTTTGCTATTTATTAGCACAACAATTATTGCTACTTTTCTAAATGAAAATTATAGTTCAATTTCGCAATTAATTAGTGAATTGACAGCAACTGGAGCTCCTAATGGGAAGTTGTTGCGATGGTTTGGAATTGTTCCAAGTGGGATTTTAATTAGCGCTTTTAGTTTCTTAGCCATTTCTAAATTTCCAAGTTCAAAATTATTAAAAATAGGATTTATTGGATTTGGAATTTTCTACGGAATTGCAACAATTAGTGTTGGTGTTTTTCCTTGTGACGAAGGTTGCAGCACCGATTTAAGTAATGCAAGTATTTCGCAAATCATTCATACTTTATCTGGACTTTTAACTTATCTTTTTGTTCCATTAAGTTTATTTTTAATAGGTTTCGGGCTTTTAAATATGAAAGAATATAAGAAATTATCGTTTTTCACATTCAGTAGTGCAGCACTTAGTCTATTTTTTGTTTTAATTTTTTTCAATACAATGGATACCAATTATACAGGAATTATTCAACGGGTAACTGAAACCATTTTCTTATTTTGGATTGTCATTTGTTCTATTAATATTAAAAAACTTTCTGTTTGAATCCATTAAATCTACATACTCAACTTACAAATCTAACCGCTCACAAAAAATCAAGATTAAAGGTTTCTAATTGGGTTATTGAAAACCCTAAACATTTTAAAGAATTACTAAATTTTTGTTTTAAAATTGATGAAGATATTTCATTTAAAGCAGCTTGGGTTTTAGAAATGGTATGTGAAGAAAAACTTCCTTTATTGTTTCCATATCTTGAGATGTTTTTCAAAAATCTTCCAAAAGTCACCAAAGATCAGGCGGTGAGACCCTTATCCAAAATCTGTTTATTTTTAACGGAAAAACATTATAAAAAAAGGAATATTTTTTTAGTTTTTAAATACAAAGAAGTCATTACAGAATGTTGTTTCGATTGGTTAATCACTAATCAAAAAGTGGCTTCAGAAGCTTATGCAATGCGATCATTGTTTTATTTAGGAACTGAATTTGATTGGATTCACCCAGAATTAAAAATTATTATTGAACAAAATACTCCTTTAAAAACTCCTGCTTATGGAGCTCGTGGTAGAATAACCATCGAGAAAATTAAAAAATTTCGGTTAAAAACCCATAAGTCATAACTTCTAACTCTTAACTCTTTACTACCTTTGCTCCTTTATTTTTCTGAAGTATTTCACTTCAATAATTTACTAAATATAAAACTATGTCAAGCCACGCATTACAAGCAATTTCTCCAATTGATGGAAGGTATGCTTCCAAAACGAGTTCGTTAATTCCTTACTTTTCTGAAGAAGCCTTAATAAAATATCGTGTTCAAGTAGAAATTGAATATTTTATTGCTTTGGTAGAATTAGAATTACCTCAACTAAGTGGTTTTGACACTTCTCTTTTTCCTGAATTAAGAACTATTTACACGCAATTTTCAACCATTGATGCTGTAAAAATTAAGGACATAGAAAAAGTAACCAACCATGATGTAAAAGCGGTTGAGTACTTTATTAAAGAAAAATTTGACGATTTAAATCTTCAAGAATTTAAAGAGTTTATTCATTTTGGATTGACATCACAAGATATTAATAACACAGCCGTTCCATTATCTTTAAAAGAAGCGATGAACGAAGTGTATGTTCCTCAATTATTAGAGTTAAAAAATAAATTACAAGCTTTAGCAAACGATTGGGCTGAAATCCCAATGTTGGCAAGAACCCACGGTCAACCAGCATCTCCTACGCGTTTAGGAAAAGAAATTGAAGTATTTGTAGTTCGTATTGAAGAACAATTTGATTTACTAAACGATATTAAAAGTGCTGCTAAATTTGGTGGAGCTACCGGGAATTTCAATGCGCATAAAATTGCGTATCCGAATGTAGATTGGAAAAAATTTGCACAAAAATTCGTTCACGATAAATTGGGATTGCACCACTCCTTCCCTACCACACAGATTGAGCATTACGATCATATGGCTGCTTTGTTTGACAGTTTAAAACGAATCAATAATATCATCATCGATTTAGATCGTGATATGTGGACTTATGTTTCGATGGAATATTTTAAACAAAAAATTAAAAAAGGTGAAGTAGGATCTAGTGCAATGCCACACAAAGTAAATCCAATTGACTTTGAAAACAGTGAAGGAAATTTAGGAATCGCCAATGCTATTTTTGAGCATCTATCAGCAAAACTTCCTATAAGCAGATTGCAACGCGATTTGACAGATAGTACGGTGTTACGTAATATAGGAGTGCCAATTGGGCATACCATTATTGCATTTCAATCAACCCTAAAAGGATTAAATAAATTATTATTAAACGAACCGAAATTTGCCGAAGATTTAGAGAATAATTGGGCGGTGGTTGCTGAAGCGATTCAGACAATTTTACGACGTGAAGCCTATCCAAATGCTTATGAAGCTTTAAAAGGATTAACAAGAACCAACGAGAAAATTAACGCACAATCTATTGCTTCTTTTATTGAAACCTTAGAAGTTTCAGAAAGTGTGAAAGCTGAAATGCGTGTGATTACTCCTTCTAATTATACGGGAATATAGGTAGGAGCTGGAAGACCGAGGCTAGAAGTCGAAAAAATAAAAAAAAACAAAAAGACCTGCTAGGTTTTAAAAACCTAGCAGGTCTGGTATTTTAAATCTGTTTTCTTTTTACATATCAAATATGTTTCCAATTGATTTTAATGAAGAAATATCCATATCTCCTTTTTCGATAGAGCTCATTAGTTTGATCATTTGTGCAGGATTCATATTGTCTCCTAAAAGTCTGAAAAGTGCAAATCCTTTTTCATCATCACTTGCAAAAACAATTATTTCATCAATGGATTCTTCTTCCCCTAAATACTTAAGAACTGCTCCTTTATTGTTAGAACCAAACTTCATCAAAGTTTTATATTGATCTTGGTTTATAATATCTTTCAACTCTTGTTTATTAGTATCATAATTTGCTGCATTTTCTCCTTTAATTGGAAATGCAACTACATTAATTTTCTTTACGGTAGCTAAGATATCTTTTTCTTCTTGAGAAAAATCAGCATCATTTGCTTGCAATAAACTCGCAGCAATATCCACTTTCAAAAAGGCATCATCATCTTGTCTATCAACCAAATATCGTTGTAGTGACTTCTCGTTGCTACAGCTAAATAAAGTAAGTGCTGCCAGCCCAATTCCTATTACGTATTTTATAAGTATCATATCTTAGTGTTTTTCTACGTTCTTTAATTCTTCACTTCCTGGCATATTTAAATCACTTGTTAATTTTGAGATTTGTTTTAAATCTATGTTTCCAGTAATACTCATAATTATGGTTCTTTCGTCTCCATCAATATTACCGGTAAGGTGCATTAATAGTTCGCTTACAAAGTTATCATTCTTTCCTTCTTTTGAATAAAACTTAATGTTTTTACCATCATCTTTTACTCGCATTAATTCTGAAAGACCTTTATTTGAAGCAAGGTATTTAGCAACTGCAGCGTCGATTCTTTTAGCCACTTCTACATTTTCTGTAGTATAAATCTTGATATTATCAAGATTGTTGACCAATTCTAAATATTCTTTTGTTTCTGGATCGTCCGAGTTTAAATCTATCTTACTTAATAGTTTAAACATGTTTTTAGTAACGACTACTGAGGTTACATCGTTTTCATCTTCGAAAGCATCGAAGGCATTTTGAGCATTCACCAACATTGGTGCTACTATTAGGGCTACTAAAATTACTAACTTTTTCATATTGTTCGTTTTTGATTTTTGATTATTATTATTTTAAAATTTTGTTTTTGGCTATGGTAAATTCACCTAAGATTGTCAACTCTCCGGTGCCTTTATTAAAGCTTTTTGAAAGCAATAATAACGTTTCTTTTGTTTTTTTAAATTCGGTTAATGCTTGTTGTTCTTCTGAAGTTAACTGATTTGAATTTCCAGAAAACTGCAAGCCAACACCTCCTAATACAATTACTACGGAAGCAGCTATAGACAACCACCATCTTCTATTGGAAGCAGTTGTAACTTCGGGAAGTATCACTTCTCTTTCTGAAACTTCTTGCTGTGCATTTTTCAATCCTACAAATAAATTTTTATAAGCTTCTAAATGTGGTGCAACTTCTGTTCCTGAAAAATATTCACGAAGTATTTGTTCTTCAGCTAAGCTGGTTTCACCGTCAAAATAAGCTTCTAATACCGATTCTATTTTAGCTAATTCCATAATTGTATTGTTTTATTAATTGTTCTCTAACTACTTTTCGAGCTCTCGATAATGCTACTCTAATAGTAGTTTCGTTGATTTCTAGCATTTGAGATATTTCAGCAAATTCAAATTGTTCAATATCTCGCAATTGCATAATTATTTTTTGTTTCTCGGGAAGGGTTTTCATAATTTTTGTTACTAATTCAACTCCTTCACTTGCCTCTACTTGTCGTTCAATGTTTTCAGAATTCTTATAATTATTATGAACGATTTTCAAATTAGATGCTTGTCGAGATTTTAATCTGTCTAAGCAATAATTCTTAGTCATTGTAATGGCAAATGCTTCCGGACTTTTATAGTTTTTAATTTTATCACGTCCTTTCCAAAGTTTCAAAAATACTTCTTGTACAGCATCCTCTGCTTCATCTCTCGATACCAATAACCGTTTTGCAAGTCTGTACAGCCTGTCCTTGCAAGGAAGTATGGTTTCTAAAAATTCTTTCTGATTCACGTTAACGTATTTTTATTAGCTGTTACAATTAGATGACGAGCCACCTTTTATTTTGTTACAAATTATTTTCATATGTTTTTAATATTTGTTAAATTGGACATATGCTGTTCACAATTAGTCGTGTTTTTGTGTGATAAAAATTTTAACATGTTCGTTTCAAATTACAATAATGTCTGTACTTTAGTGGTTTAATTCTATATCGAATATACCCAATCCTATGAAAAAGAAAATCTTCCTACTACTTATTATTGTTTCCTCTGTATTTATTTCTTGTTTTGAAGACTTAGATGATAACATTCAAATCTCTTCAGAATTAGATATTAAAAATTTTATATATCGAGGATTAAACTACTTTTATCTTTATAAAGGTGATTCTCCTGAATTGGCAGATGATGCTTTTGCCAATCAAGGTGAATTAGAGGTGTTTTTAAACTCATTTGCATCACCTGAAAACTTATTCGACTATCTACAGTCTTCTCAAGACCGTTTTAGTTTGTTGGTGGACGATTATATTGAGTTAGAAAATGCGCTTAGCGGAATTACATTAACCCACGGAATGGAATTCGGTTTGGTGTTTTATCCCGACGGAAGTTCCAATGTTTTTGGATATGCAAGATATATTTTGCCAAACTCTGACGCGGCTTCAAAAAACGTAGAAAGAGGAATGATTTTTAATACCATCGACGGTCAGCAAATAAATGAATCGAATTTTAGAGATTTACTAAGTCCGGATTCCTATACAATCGGATTGGTAACAATAGATGGCGAAAACATCACTCCTACGGGTGAAAGTATCGAGTTAGTAAAGCAGCAATTTACTGAAAACCCTGTGTTTATTTCAGAAACATTAACCATTCAAGGCCAAAAAATTGGTTATATAATGTACAATGCTTTTACCAGAGATTTTGACCCACAACTAAATGCAGCATTTGGACAATTTAAAGCAGATGGTGTTACTGAATTAATTTTAGATCTTCGTTATAACGGTGGTGGCTCTGTTGAAACAGCTATTGATTTATCAAGCATGATAACTGGACAATTTAATGGACAACTATTTGTTAGTGAACAATGGAATACTGATCGTCAAGCTGAATATGCAAGTGATAAATTATTCAATAATGAAATTTCTACAGGAGAAGCAATCAACAGTCTTAATTTAAATAGAGTATATGTTCTTACTTCAGTACGTTCTGCATCTGCAAGTGAGTTGGTGATTAACGGACTGAACCCATATATTAATGTAATGCAAGTTGGAGGAACTACTACTGGAAAATTCCAAGCTTCCTTTTTGTTATACGATGCTCCTGCTCCTAATTTTAGCCGAAGTCAAGCAAATCCAGGACATACGTATGCAATGCTTCCTTTAGTATTTAAAACAGCAAACTCTGTAGGATTTACAGATTTTGTAGATGGTTTAGATCCAGATATTGAATACCTAGAAGATTATTCCAACTTAGGGATTTTAGGCGATGTAAACGAACCTTTATTAGCTACAGCATTAA
Source organism: Bacteroidota bacterium (assembly GCA_024280145.1). GTDB lineage: Bacteria > Bacteroidota > Bacteroidia > Flavobacteriales > Flavobacteriaceae > Marifrigoribacter. The sequence continues at coordinate 930 of JAJRQR010000077.1, read as the reverse complement.
ATGATATTTTTGGATTGCCGCAACCACAACCTTTTACTAGTAATCAATTTGAAGAAGCCTCAGAACGTAAAGCGATATTACCTGGGTACCAATTGATGATTGCTGAGGAGTAGTTTATTAAAATGATTTGTGATAAAATTACTTAAAGTAACTTTATCCGGAAGTTGTGTGTAAGCGGATTTAAAACTCATCTGATAAATTGAAACTATGAAAAAGACATCTATTTTAATAATTTTAATATTTGAATTGAATTCTTGTAAACAGAATTTATCGAATGAATGGTTTAAAGTTGGAAATAAACCTGAAAGTTACAAGATTGACCTTGAAAATTCTATTGCTCAAAACGGAGAAAAAAGTGCTTTAATCGAATCCATAGAATCTGATATTAATGGTTTTGGAACATTAATGCAAACTTGTAGTGCGAAAGAATATCTTGGAAAAAAAGTTAAAATGAGTGGATTTATCAAAACTGAGAATATTTCCAATTGGGTTGGAATGTGGTTAAGAATAGATCCGATAAAATCTCCTTCATCTGAGTATTTTGACAATATGAGAGATAGACAGATTAAAGGAACCTCAAATTGGACGAAATATGAGATAATTTTAGATATTCCAACAAATAGTAACTCTATGAATTTTGGGGTTCTTATAAACGGAACAGGAAAAGTCTGGTTTGATAATTTGAGTTTTGAAGTTGTAGGAAAATCGACTGAGAAATTTAATGATCCTTTAAATATTGGGATTTCAAATAAACTTTTACGTAAACCGACAAATCTTGATTTTGAAGAATAAAAGCCTACACACAACACCGTATAAAATTTATGCTTAAATTTGATTTGAAACTAAACGACATAAATACTAACAAACCGATTTGCTTTAACCGAAAATCCTAACGGATTTTAGGTCGCACAAATCTTATACAAACTCGTT
>JAJRQR010000076.1 GCA_024280145.1 Bacteroidota bacterium | reverse complement strand
GCCCTAAATCCTTCTTTAAGAGACTAAAAAGATCTTTCTTTTCATGACCTGATAATTCTGATATGATTAATTGTAAATCCATAATACTATAAGTTTACATAAAGATACTAAAATCTACATTATCTCGCAACATAACCAAAACAAATAAGATGAATATCAAAAAACTTCTCATTCTTTCCTTACTAGTATTAACCAATTGGACTGTAATTGGGCAAAAGGAATCTACAAAACTAGCCTTTACTGTTTCTGTAAATAAAGAACTCAAAGCATCTTTTATATCTAATGGAAGATTGCTCATTTATGTTTCAGAAACAGATAGATTTGAGCCGAGATTTTCCTCAGTTTTTAATGGTAACGGATTTATCTTCGGGAAGAATATCAAAAACTGGGACAAGAATGAAACCAAGCATTTAAATGGAAGCAATGATTGGACAAAAACATCTAAATGGGATTTCAATACTGTTCCTCAAAGAGAATATTACATTCAGGTAGTTTGGGTTCAAAATAGAGATATGGAATCACAAAGTAACTCTCCCGGCAATTTATATAGCGCGCCCATTAGAATTAACACAAAAGAAAGACAAAAAATTGAAATAGCGTTATCTAAAATCATTCCCGAAAGAAAATTAGTAGACCATAATTTGGTTAAGTCATTTGTAATAGAAAGTGAAATTTTATCCGAATGGTGGAACAAACAAATAAATTTAAAGGCCTCTGTTTTACTTCCTTCAGGATATAATAGCAATCCTAGCAAAAAATATCCGGTAAGATATAATGTGGCTGGATATGGTGGCCGCTATACAAGAATTAATAACCTTATTAAAAATGAAAAGTTTATGACTTGGTGGTCTTCAAAAGACGCACCACAAATAATCACTATTTTTCTTGATGGAGAAGGTCCGTTTGGCGATAGTTATCAACTTGATTCAGAAAATTCTGGTCCTTATGGAGAGGCATTAATTAATGAATTAATTCCAAAAATTGAAAAACAATTTAGAATTAATGGTACTCCTGAAACTCGTTTTGTAGATGGTTGTTCAACTGGTGGTTGGGTATCACTTGCATTACAACTTTTTTATCCAGAGACATTCAATGGGTGCTGGTCTTATAGTCCAGACCCAGTGAGTTTTAAAAAAATGCAACTGGTTAATATTTATGAAAATGAAAATGCTTTTTATAATAAACGAGCGTATCTAAGACCAAGTATGAGAGATTTAAATGGAGACCCAATGTTTTCTATAAAACAAGAAATAGTTGATGAGAATGTACAGGGTGTATCAAATTCTTATGTAACATCTGGAGGGCAATGGGGAGCTTGGAATGCACTATACAGTCCCAAAGGAAAAGATGGGTTACCAAAATCGATTTTTAACCCTGTTGATGGCGCAATAGATAGAGAAGTTGCTGAGCATTGGGAAAAATATGATTTATTACTGTTTATTTCTGACAACTGGCCCAAGCTTGGGCCAAAAATTAAAGGAAAAATTCATATTTGGATGGGTGATATGGATAATTTTTATCTGAATAATTCAATGCGAGATTTTGATGAATACTTAAAAAACACAGTTAATCCAAAATCTGACGCTCAAATTGAGTTTACTCCAATGAAAGGACATTGTTCTAATTATTCACACAAGCTTATTTTAAAAGAAATCCAAAAGAAATTAAAGGAATTAGAATGAAAATAACAAATGGTAACAACGTATAAAAATAATAGCGGGTTTAATAATAAATTCAAAGTAAGTGTCTTTAACAAAAGTCATTGCTAAACTGAAAATATAAACCTCTAAATCCGCTACTATTCTTATACAATACCGTTGTAAATAATGGTGACCCGTCCTGAAATATGTATACACAAAACAACAAGTATATGTATAAAAATAACTTATAAATACTCGGCTTTTCATCCTAAAAAAAAAGGGATTTCGAATATAGAAATAGCCCAATTTCAGAAAAAGAAGTTATGAAAATTATTAAAAAATATCCTTGGGTTGAAAAATTGAAGTTTTGGGATACTTTAAAGCAAGAAAATATTCGTTACGACTCAACATTAGGTTTTACAATACAATAGTAAAAGCTTATTTTATTAGTTTAATACAAACTGTAAATAAAGTTAGTCTTTCTTCTTATTTAAAAGCCCAACCATTAACGAAACCAAATAACACAATTAATTGCAGTTGCGGTAATTGTTTTGAATTCGAAACCTTTGCTACTAAAGAGATTGTATTGTGAGCACAATCCACAACTCCCAACTATTATATATTGGGTTGCGAAATAAAAAAGCTAGATTTTTTTCTTAATTAAAAATCAATAGTAATATTATCGGTAAAATCTTTTGGTAGCATTTTTTGCTTATCCCGTAAATAATTACGCAACCCTTCAATACTATCATGACGAGTAATGGGTAACATTTTTACCATAGCTTCAGCTTCGGGGAAACCTTGTTTTAAAAAATCACTAAATACGTTTATCGCAAAACTGTGACGAAAACTGTAAATACCATATTCAACCCCGAAATTAAACTCTTGTTTTACCTTTTTAAATCGAAAAGAGAAATGATCTGTTTTTGATTTTTCGGGAGCAATCCAATTGCTAGGTTTATTTTCGGGAGTAAATATATAATCACTAGGATTACAGTTTTGTAAATCCATTTCCTCGAAAATTGTTTTTAATTGTTTGGTAATGTACACACGATCTAATGCCTTAGTTTTGGTTTTAATACTGATAATATTATTTTTTAAATCTACATCTTGTACTCGCAACCTAATCACTTCACGGTTGCGTAAAAAACTATAAGCTAGTACTCTTATAAATTGAAGCAAATAGGGATCTTTAATTTGCAGATATTTTTTTATTTCAGCAATTTGTTGGTTAGTAAAAGGGTGGTTTTTAATAGGCGTTGCTTTTTCTTTGCGAACATCTTTAACAAAATTATATTCAAGATCATTATTTTGCACCATTTGAGAAAACACGCTGCTTATTGCACCTCGATAATTATTTACGCTGGTGGAAGTTTCTTTTTTCTTAATGGTATTTAAAAATTCAATTACATGAACTCTTTTTAGTTCACTTGCTGAATCATTTATAAAATCGTGTTTTTCTGCAAAATCTAAAAATTTGGTAACTCTAAAAATAATACCTTCAGCCGTAGAAGTTGCCCAAGTAAGTTTTTTATCAGCTATTGCTTTATCAATCGCATCTTTTACACTTCTTTTTTCGGTGTCGAAAGTAAGTTTCTGTTTTATGGGTATGGTATTGTTATAAGGATCGTAACCTTCTTTTAGCATTTCTGTAAGATCACCAATAAGCGCATTACCAAAAAGTTTACGTCCCGAAATGGTTTTATATCGGTTAATACCCAGAAAAAACTTGAATTTTGAGCGGCTATCGTATTTTTTAGTAATTGGATTTCTAAAATAGAAATACACGCACCACCTTTTTTTTAAGGTAGTAACCTTTTTTCCGTTAACTTCAATCTTCGGAATGTAAAGTTTTGGTATAGTGTAATCCATTTTTAAAGGAACTAATATAAAAAGTTTAGGGACGTTTTTAGGTACGAATTGCATTTTTCTACTTTTCATGTCAAACGATTTGAAAGTAAAAAAATAAAGGAAACCCCTTGTAAATAAAGAGTTTCCTTTGTACTGAAGACGGGACTTGAACCCGTACGGACATTACTGTCCACTGGATTTTAAGTCCAGCGTGTCTACCAATTCCACCACTTCAGCATTGGTATGTTTATGTCTAAGTCAGTTTCCGTTTTCGGTCACTGAGTGTAGTCGATTGAGCGAAAAACGAGATTCGAACTCGCGACCTCCACCTTGGCAAGGTGGCGCTCTACCAACTGAGCTATTTTCGCATTTAATATGAACATAGCTTTGTTGTCAAAGCGGTTGCAAATTTAAAACTTTTAATATAATAGCAAAGCTTTTTTTAAAATAAAATAAATAAATTTTCAGATAATTATTTAGCTATAAATCGTCGCTAAACATTTTGTGGATTTCTTCTTTGGCATTGTTCTCAATTTCAGAATAGTCGCCTTTATTTTTTCTTATTCTGTAAGATAAATAGATAAGAAAAGCAATAATTGGTAATATAAAAGGTAGAGAATACCAAAAGTCGTATTCGTCTATATATTGTAACTCATAATTAATAATACCTGATAACTGAAACAAGAACATTGTTAATGGAACTAATATGGCGTATTTCCACCAATTTTTTGCAGTTAAAAACCATATAACCGTGAGTGTTACAAAGGTAATTTTAGTAAATAAGGCGTGCATATATGCTTGCATATTAGCAAAGCCACTAGATTTTAAAGTCCCAAATATGGTGTCCCATTCCTTTGAATCTGAAGGAGCAAACTTATAAATATAAAACAAAAAAGGAGTAGCAATTAAAATAAAAGAAATTACTACTCCTACATATATGTTTTTATTTCTATCCGTTACGCGGAATTTCATATTTGTCTTTGTCGATTTGTTGGTCATCACTATTAATAGATTCTGGAGTACAACTTGCAGCTAATGCAATTAAGGCTAAAATAAACATAAGTTTTTTCATAATATAAATTTTTGGGGTTTAAAAATTCAAATATATAAAAAAGTAAGTAATATCCTACACAAAAGTTAAAATAAAACGCAATACAACCTGTATTAATGCTAATAAACGATAATTAAGTCGCATTACTACTAAGCTGAGCGAATAATGTTAAAATTTAAAATCAACAATATTTATAGTTATTTATATTTCAAATAATTTAGGGTGCCTAAAATTATAAATGAAAACTCAATTAGTAAACGATTGTTCTATTGATGTTCCTTGTTCAAAAGAAAAATACAACAAAATAGAAGATCAGAACTTATTATTATATCAAATTAAAAATATTTATACCCATTATTATAAAGTCTTCTCGTTTTCGGGAAGGTTTTTTTGTTGGAATAAATCGAATTAAACTTGGAAATATTCCAATATATTGTATATTTGGGAATGGACAATAATCTATCAGCCGAAGCAAAACGATTTAAAAAAGTAAGAGAAGAGCAACGTTATACACAGCAATCTTTTGCTGAATTACTAGGACTGGGTGCTAGTACAGTCGATATTGAACGTGGAAAAACTAAGGTTCCAGGGTATGCAGTGATGCAATTATTAAAGCAATTTCAGATAAATCCTTTATGGTTGTTTGGAGAAAGTTTTAAGCAATATATAACTGTAAATGGAGCAGATGTAAGCCCGAAAGTAATTACCCTTAATGAAGATAATACAGATGCAATTGTATTGGTGAACCAAAAAGCTGCTGCTGGTTATCCTCATAACATTCAAGATGTAGATTGGTATCAAACCTTACCAGTTTTTAATTTACCCTTACCGCAATATCGCAATGCTACTTATCGTGGTTTTCAAGTAGAAGGTGATAGTATGTTACCTAATATTCGCCCGAATGATTGGGTGTTGGGTAGAGCGGTTTCAAATGTGGTGGAAGCTTCAGACGATCGTATTTATATTGTAGTTTTACACGATTCGGTCTTGGTTAAAAAGTTGCACAAGCTTTCCGACCCTTCAAAAATTAAATTGATTTCATTTAATGAAGAGTATTTACCTATTGAAGTAAATGTCGCTGAAATTCAGGAGCTTTGGCAAGTAAATAGTAAACTCACTTTTGGTTTGGATGAACCTACCAATAGCAATTTGTTAATGCAACTTCAAAAATCTATGGAAGAATTAAAAGGTCAGATTACTAAAATAAAATAATCTACAATAGCTTTTTTTCTAAAATATATTCCATTACTTTCTCGGTAGCACCAATATTAGATTGGATAAATTCCTTTGCAATAGCACCCGATTTTTCTCTAAAAGGATCATCATTTACCAACTTAAATAAAATAGCAGAACACCCCAAAGGCATTTTTACAGAAAAAAGACCTTTCAATTCTTTAAGTTTTTTAGCTTCTGGAAAATCAGTAAAGTTTTTTCCAATCACAATCGGAATTCCAAAAGTAGCAGGTTCTAAAATATTATGTAATCCTGTATTTCCCATTGCTCCTCCAACATAAGCCAAATCTGCATAATGGTAAATTTTGCTTAAAAGTCCAACAGTATCAATAATAAACACCTTATAATCTGCTAAGTTTTTACCTTCCATTTCGGAATATAAAACCGTTTCTTTTTCAATATTTAATTTTAGGTCTTCAATTCTTGCGGTTTTAATTTCGTGAGGCGCAATAATAAATTTCACTTTATTGGAAGCATTGTTAATGTATTCTAATAAAATACTTTCATCCTCAGCCCAAGTACTACCGCAAACCAAACAGAGTTTGTCTTGTTTAAATTTTTCAATAAAATCCAATTGGTTATTTTGTGAAATTTGTTTTAAAACCCTATCAAATCTGGTGTCACCATTAATTGCAACATTAGAAATGCCAATGCTTTGTAGCAATTTTTTAGAAGCTTTCTCTTGCACAAAAAAGTAAGGAATAGTCTTTAAAGCCTTTCGCATAAAACCTCCATAGCTTTTAAAGAAAATCTGATTTTCTCTAAACAATCCTGAAACCAATAATGTTGGGATATTATTTTTTTTCAACTGAAATAAGTAGTTGGGCCAAAATTCATATTTAATAAAAATCGCCAAGTTGGGATGTAATAGTTTGATGAATTTCTTAGCATTAAAAGGAGTGTCTAAAGGAAGGTAAATAGTAAGATCAGCAAGTGTATCATTCTTTTTTACTTCAAAACCAGAAGGCGAAAAAAAGCTAACTACAATCTTGTATTCTGGGTGTTTCTTCTTTAACTCTTCCATTAAAGGAACGCCTTGTTCGTATTCTCCAAGAGAAGCACAATGAAACCAAATGGATTTATCTTCGGATTTTACCTGTGATTTTAAAGTAGAAAAAACTCCTTTTCTACCCTTAACAAATAGTTTCATTTTTGAATTAAAAAACTGTGTAAACCAAATAAATAGTGAACTTATAGATATGGAAAGATTGTATAAAAAATGCATCTTTTAAATGTGTATTGCAAAAATACGTTTCTTTAGCCAATTACATTGCTTGCCTATTTCAAATTTTGTAATTTTGAGTTTTTAAAATTCATTTTTATTATCTTCTTAATTGTGAGATAAACCAAACACAAAAGTACCCGACTTCTCGGGCAAGGCTATGAAAAAAATTCAAATGGTTGACCTTAAAGGTCAGTATGCAGCAATAAAAGAAAGAGTAGACTCTTCTATTTTAAATGTAATTGAAACCACTGCTTTTGTAAACGGACCTGAGGTTCATGCTTTTCAGAAAGAATTAGAAGAATATTTAGAAGTAAAGAATGTGATTCCTTGTGCCAACGGAACCGATGCTTTGCAAATTGCAATGATGGGATTGGGTTTACAACCAGGAGATGAAGTAATCACAGCCGATTTTACTTTTGCAGCAACGGTGGAAGTAATCGCACTTTTAGGTCTAGCTCCTGTTTTAGTAGATGTAGATCCGGTGACTTTTAATATAGATGTAGAAGCAATAAAAAATGCTATTACTCCAAATACGAAAGCAATAGTTCCTGTTCATTTATTTGGCTTAGCTGCAAATATGGATGAAATTATGGACTTAGCAAATGAGCATAATTTATACGTAATTGAAGATAACGCCCAAGGAATTGGAGGTTATTTTTATTCAAAAGATGGATCAAAAAAGAAAACGGGTACTATAGGTCATGTAGCTTCAACATCATTTTTTCCTTCAAAAAATTTAGGATGTTATGGTGATGGTGGCGCGATTTTCACCAATGATGATGATTTAGCGCACACTATAAGAGGGATTGTAAATCACGGAATGTATGAGCGTTATCATCATGATGTAGTAGGTGTAAATTCTAGATTGGATTCTATTCAGGCTGCAGTTTTACGAGCAAAGCTTCCTAATTTAGATGCTTATAATACAGCAAGAAGAACAGCAGCAGCAAAATATACGAAGGCTTTTGAAGGTCAAAAAAATATCATTACACCGACTTGCTTCTGTGATGCTTCAGATGTAAATAAAGAAAATTGCGATTGCCATGTGTACCATCAATATACCTTGAAAATTGTAAATTCAGATCGTGATGCTTTGGCAAAACATTTGAATGAAAACGGAATTCCTTGTGGAGTTTATTATCCAATTCCGCTGCATCTTCAGAAAGCATATTTGGATGACAGATACAAAGAAGAAAACTTTAAAGTAACCAACCAGTTAATTAAAGAAGTGATTTCTTTACCGATGCACACCGAATTGGATGATGAGCAAATTGATTTTATCACTTCAACAGTAATCAACTTCGTAACAAAATAAAAATGGGTAAAGTTTTAGTAACTGGAGGGTTAGGCTATATAGGTTCTCACACCGTAGTCGAATTACAAAACGCTGGATTTGAAGTAGTGATTATTGATAATTTATCCAATTCTACGATGGAAGTAATTGACGGAATTGTAAATATTTCGAAGATAAAACCACAATTTGAAAAATTAGATTTACGTAATAAAACGGAAGTTGAAAACTTTTTTCAGGAGTATCAGGACATCGAAGGAATTATTCATTTTGCAGCAAGTAAAGCAGTAGGAGAGAGTGTTGATAATCCGTTGTTGTATTATGAAAATAATTTGAATACACTTATATATTTGCTTCAGGAATGTAATAAAAATGAAATCAATAATTTTATTTTCAGTTCTTCTTGTACCGTTTACGGTGAACCAGATTCATTACCAATCAACGAATCTGCACCCGTAAAAAAAGCAACTTCTCCTTACGGAAATACCAAGCAAATTAGTGAAGAAATTATTTTTGATACGTGTTCGGTAAGTAATTTAAAGTCGATTGCTTTGCGTTATTTCAATCCGATTGGAGCTCACGAATCAACTGAAATTGGAGAATTACCATTAGGAGTTCCGCAAAATTTAGTGCCATTTATTACCCAAACTGCTGCTGGATTAAGAGAGTAACTTTCGGTTTTTGGAGATGATTATCCAACTCCAGACGGGTCTTGTGTTCGTGATTATATTCACGTGGTAGATTTAGCAAAAGCACACGTGGTAGCACTTCAGCGTCTTTTAGATAATAAAGGAGCAACTAATTTTGAATTCTTCAATATCGGTACAGGAACAGGAAGCTCTGTTTTAGAAGTCGTTAATGCTTTTGAAAAAGTAACGGAACAAAAACTGAATTACAAGATTGTAGAAAGAAGAGCAGGCGATGTAATCTCGGTATATGCAGATACTCAAAAGGCAAATGAAACTTTGGGTTGGAAGTCAGAAAAATCGATGGAAGATTCACTTTTGTCATCTTGGAATTGGGAGAAGAAAGTTAGAAATATAGATTAAATTTTTAGACCTGACAGGTCTTTTTAAAAACAACCATATGAAACGACTACTATTAATTGCATTACTAGCCACTTTTTTCACAAGCAATGCTCAAGGCATTTATTTGCAATGTGGGAAAATTATCGACACAGAAAACGGTAAAGTTGTAGAAAATAAAACCATTGTCGTTTCAGGAAACAAAATAAAAAGTATTGAGAATGGCTTTGTATCAGGGACTTCATCTGAAGATTCG
>JAJRQR010000075.1 GCA_024280145.1 Bacteroidota bacterium | reverse complement strand
ACTTTCAATAACCATGACACTTGCATTGGGGACGTTGACACCAACTTCAATAACCGTAGTAGCAACCATAATATTGGTTTCGCCTTTTATAAAACGATTCATTTCAAATTCTTTATCCTTAGATTTCATTTTTCCGTGAACGATAGATATTTGATAATCTTGAATTGGAAATTCTCTAGAAATACTTTCATAACCATCCATCAAATCTTTATAATCTAAAGCCTCCGATTCTTGTATTAATGGGTAGACAATATAGACCTGTCTGCCCTTTTTTATTTCGTCTTTTATAAACTTAAAAACACGTAGTCTATTAGAGTCAAAACGATGTACTGTTTTAATGGGTTTTCTGCCCGGAGGAAGTTCGTCAATTATAGAGATATCTAAGTCGCCATAAACGCTCATAGCAAGAGTTCGAGGAATGGGTGTCGCGGTCATCACTAACACATGTGGCGGGAACTTGTTTTTATGCCATAATTTACTTCGTTGTGCCACTCCAAAACGATGTTGCTCGTCTATAATTGCAAGCCCTAAATTCTTGAATTTCACCTTGTCTTCCAGTAGTGCATGGGTGCCAATTAAGATGTTTATTTCTCCATTTTCGAGCTTTTCGTGAATAATCCGTCTATTTGAAGTTTTAGTTGAGCCAGTTAATAAATAAATACTGAGTTTCAGATTTTTACATAATTCAAATAAGCCATTATAATGTTGGACTGACAAAATTTCAGTAGGCGCCATTAAGCAAGCTTGAAATCCATTGTCAAGTGCTATTAACATTGACATTAATGCAACTATAGTTTTACCAGAACATACATCTCCTTGTAGTAAGCGGTTCATTTGTGCATTGCTGCCTAAATCGTTTCTAATTTCTTTGATTACTCGCTTTTGTGCCGAGGTTAATTCAAAGGGTAAATGCTCTTTGTAAAAGGTGTTAAAATATTCCCCTACTCGACCAAAAGGATAGCCTTTTATTTTGGCTTTATGGAGTAAGTTTTTCCGGATTAATTGTAGTTGAATATAAAATAATTCTTCAAATTTTAGGCGATATTGAGCCCTTGCTAAAAGGGTCTGATTTTGTGGAAAATGTATGTTTAAAATTGCTTCTTTTTTAGGTAGTAATTTTAAGGTTTCTAAAAGAGGTTTTGAGAGGGTTTCTGAGAAGTTGTTTTTAGCTTCTAAAAACAGTTGTTGTATGATAGAAATTAATACCCGATTTGTAATCCCTCTTGCAGTTAATTTTTCAGTGGAAGGATAAACAGCTTGCATAGCTGGACGTAAACTTTTTTCATAATCGGTAAATAATTCCATTTCTGGATGCGGCATCGAAAAAGATCCATTGAACCAATTTGTTTTTCCAAAGATTACATAAGTAATATTTAATTTTAAGCTTTCTCGAATCCATTTATGACCTCGAAACCAAACCAATTCCATTTTTCCGGTTTCATCTTGAAAAGTAGCAACCAAACGTTTGCCTCTTTTTTGATCGACTGTTTTTATATGTGTTAATTTACCAATTATCTGTACATCTGCACTGGTACGTTGTAATTGGTTAATTTTATAAAACTTAGTTCTATCCAAATATCGGTTCGGAAAAAGATTTAATAAATCCTGAAAAGTAAAAATTCCAAGCTCCTTCTTTAGTAAATCTGCCCGATTTGGACCGACACCTTTTAGATAATCAATTGGAGTTTGAAAGAAATTTGAATTCATAAAACGAAAATACAAATTCTAATGAATGCAATTTGAAAATTAAGGAATAATAACTTAAATTTTTGTATTTTGGAAAGCAACAAATTAAGACAATAATGAGAATTTTATTTCAGGTTTTTTTATTCTTATTTTTAGGAATTACTTCCGCTCAACAAACTGATATTGTTGATTTTATTAGTACTGAAGGTTTAATTGAGCCTATTGTTAATGAAAAAAAAGTTATCGGAAATGTAAGCTATACCTTCCAAGTAAAAAAGAAATGTGATTCTATTTTTTTAGATGGAGTGGGGATTCTTCTCCAAAATAATCTTTTAGATAAGAGCATAAAAATATCTTCAAAAAAAAATAAAATATGGTTGGTTTCAAATTTTAAACCCAATAAAACTTATTCCGTTTCATTTAAATATGAAGCATTTCCAAAACAAGCAATGTATTTTATTGGAACCGAAATTTGGACGCAAGGTCAAGGAAGATATACTTCTAATTGGTTACCAAGTTTAGACGATATGAACGATAAAATGATTTTTTCGATTTCATATAAAGTCCCAAAAGATCAAAAGGTAATAGCAAACGGAAAGTTACTGGAAGTAGTTAAAGATGGTGATTTACGTATTTGGAAGTTTAGAATGAAAAAACCAATGTCAAGCTATTTAGTGGGTTTTACTGTCGGAGATTTTGAATATAAATCTGATATATCTGCAAAAGGAATTCCTATAGAATTGTATTATCCTCTAAAAGATTCCACAAAGTTTGAACCTACTTACCGATATTCTAAAAAGATTTTCGACTTCCTTGAAAATGAAATAGGAATGCCATACCCTTGGCAAAATTACAAACAAGTACCTGTAAAGGATTTCATGTATGCAGGTATGGAAAATACTACAGCAACGTTTTTCTCGGATGCTTTTATTATTGATTCTATTGGATTTGTTGATCGAAATTATGTAAACGTAAATGCTCACGAGTTAGCCCATCATTGGTTTGGTAATATGGTTACTGAAGTTTCAGGAACCCACCAATGGCTACACGAAGGATTTGCTAGCTACTATGCCTTATTAGCAGAAAAAGAGATTTTTGGAGAAGATTATTACTATTGGAAATTATTTCAATCTGCCGAACAATTAAAAATTTTAAGTGAAGAAGGTAAAGGAGAGTCTTTAACAAACCCGAAGGCGAGTTCGTTAACATTTTATGAAAAAGGAGCATGGGCACTTCATATTTTACGAGAGAAAGTTGGCGATGAGGTATTTAAAAATGGTGTTAAAAATTATTTAGCCAAACATCAATACTCAAATGTAACAACGGAAGATTTTTTAATAGAAATTGAAAAAGAATACGGTCAAAAGCTTACTGATTTCAGAAAAGATTGGATTCATCAAAGTGCATTTAAAGCCGAACAGGTTTATCAATCACTTATTAAATCTTCTTTTATTCTTGACTATTTAAAAATTACTGCCTTACGAGAAACTTCACTCACATTAAAAACAGAAGCGTTAAATAAAGCATTGATATTTCCGAACGATTTTATAGGTCAAGAAGTAATTTATCAGCTAGACGGTGAACCAATAACTTTGGCTTTGCCATTGTTTAAAAAGGCTTTCAAATCCAATAATGTTTTTGTTAGACAGGCAATTGCACTTTCTATGTCAAAAATTCCGAAAGAGTTACAAACAGTATATGAATCCTTATTAAAAGATAATTCTTATGTAACCCAAGAGGCAGCATTGGGAAATTTATGGGTAAATTTCCCTGAAAATAGGGTGAGGTATTTAAATGAAATGGAAAATGTTGTTGGATTTCAGGATAAAAATATCCGACAGTTTTGGTTGTTCTTGGCTTTAATTACGGAAGAATACAACCCTTCACAAAAAGAAAAATACAGTACTGAATTAAAAGATTATACTTCGCCCATTTACGGAAATAAAGTTCGTGAAAAAGCTATGGAATATTTAAGTTATTTGGAAATATGGGACTCAAAAACCTTAAAAAACCTGATAGATGCAGGGCAACATCATTATTGGAGGTTTAGAAAATCATCACGTACATTGTTGAAAAATTTACTAAATAAAGAAGAATACCAATCACAATTTTTAGAAATAAGAAATGAATTGGACGAAACATCGTCTAAATTTTTAGATAGAATGATAAACGAAAAATAAAATGAGAGCTTTAGTAATTTCAGGAGGAGGAAGTAAAGGTGCATTTGCTGGAGGAGTTGCTCAATATTTAATTGAAGAAAAAGGCTTTGAGTACGATTTATTTGTGGGAACATCAACAGGAAGTCTGCTAATCACACATTTGGCATTAAATAAAACTCAAAAAATAAAAGAAGTTTATACTTCTGTAAACCAGAAGAGTATATTTAATAATTGTCCCTTTGTTGTAAAAAAAGAAGTTCATGGACAACAAGAAATTGGCATCAATCACTTTAATGTTTTCAGAAATATTATTAGTGGTAATAAAACATTTGGAGAAAGTAAGAACCTTCGGAAGTTAATTGGAAATGCGATTACAGTTGAAGAGTTTGAAGAACTAAAAAACGGTTCCAAAGAAATTGTGGTTACGGTTTCAAATTTTTCTTTAAATCAAGTAGAATATAAATCCATCAACGATTTTAGTTACCAAGATTTTTGCGATTGGATTTGGATTTCTTGTAATTACACACCCTTTATGAGTTTGGTTAAAAAGAACGGTTGCGAGTATGCAGATGGAGGATTTGGAAGCATGGTTCCGATTGAAGAAGCCATAAAACGAGGAGCAACGAGTATTGATGTAATTGTGTTAGATACTGAAGTAGCTCACCTTAACAGAATGCCTTCAAAAAATGCGTTTTCATTAATTACAAATATGCACGCGTATATGGCAGACCGCATTGAAAAGCAAAATATTCGTATTGGAAAATATGTAGCTTCCAATAACGATGCGATTATCAATTTATATTATACACCTACGGTTTTAACTACAAATTCGTTGATTTTCAATAAAGAAAAAATGAAACAATGGTGGGAGCAAGGATTTAAATTCGCAAAGCTTAAAAATGAGGAATTAAACGGTTTGAATGAGTTGAAGGAGGGAGGAGAATGATGTTTT
>JAJRQR010000074.1 GCA_024280145.1 Bacteroidota bacterium | reverse complement strand
TTATTTATTAAAATGTGGAGAAGTATCATTTTCTACAGCAGTAATAAAATATTTAGTATCTCCCCAAAATACAAAGGAGGCATAACGTTCTATATAAGTTAGCTTAACGTATTTTCCTTGGAATTCTTTCATGTCTTCAATAATCTGTTTGTCTTTGTCTAATATTGAAAATGAAAATATTTGAGCACCACTTATTCCTTGACTAATTTCACCTTCCCAAGTTTTAAATAGTACGCCTTTATTGGTTATTTTTATTAATTCACCAGAGCGAGTTCCTTCACTGTAAGGCACATAATAAATAAAAGCAAACCAAGCTATAGCTATTACTATTATTACTGCTAGTATTTTATAAAGCACTTTTTTCATTTGAAAACTATTTAATTGCTAATTTACAAAATTGTCTTTTATTATTAAGTTTTGTATCTTTATAAAAACATTTTTCAATGAATAACTTTATAAATACTGCTTTTATTTTGTTTTTTTTCTCAATTTCATTTTCTCAGGGTTATAGTGATTTTGAAGAAGGAACATTAGAGTATTGGACAAATACCGACTCTTCAACTTTGTTATTAACCAATGAACTACATGAAAATCCTACTGCCTATAATGAACATTTTTTACAAAAAATATGTGATGGCTCTAATGAACCACTAGGTGAAATGGCAATAATAAATAATTCTGAAAATTGGATAGGAAACTACCCTACTGGCTTTTTTGATGCTTTTGCAGAACTTAACTTTCTTGTAAAAAACGTTAATGCTTTTGATTTACATATTCGAATAGGTTACAGAGGAGGAAGTGACAATACTAAAATAATATCTAACAATAGTATAACTGTTCCATCTTTTAGTGATTGGACTTATATTGCTTTTGAAACTTTTACTGAAGGATTTACAATTGTCGAGGGTAATAACACTGTAGCGGAAGTTTTTGAAAATAGCCTTGAATCTAAAATAATACACAATAATAATTTGTCTTATGAAGGTTTAGTTGTAGATGGTTTCTTCATGATTGACGATTTAAATTCAATTTATTTATTGTCTTCTATTGATAATAAAAGTTTGACTGATGTATTGCTTTATCCAAACCCAGTTAATGATTTTCTAACGATTAAATTGCCTTATTATACTAATGCAGAAGCTTCTATTTATAATATTTTGGGTAAAAAAATAATGAATAAATCTTTTTCAGGAGTAAGCAATCAAATTGATATATCTAATCTTAAGAGTGGTATATATTTAGTAAATATCACTTCTGAAAATTCATCGGTTACAAAAAAAGTAGTTAAACTTTAATCTTCTTCTTCAGCTCTTTTTAAGATAGCTTCTGGTAATGATTTTTTAGTTTTAACTCCGAGTTTTTTAATTTTTTCAACACTACCAACTAGGTTTCCTCTACCGGTGGAAAGTTTATTCATTGCTTGTGAATAATCACTTTTGGCAGCATCTAATTTTTTTCCTACTCCCATTAAATCATCAATCAGTCCAGAAAATTTATCATACAAAGCACCTGCTTGACGAGCGATTTCCATTACGTTTTTCTTTTGATCTTCCTGTTTCCAAATAGAAGAAACCGTACTTAAAGTTGCCAATAGAGTAGAGGTAGAAACCAAGACTACATTTTTATCAAATGCCTCCAAATAGAGTTTGTTATTATCATTTAATGCAAGTAATAAAGCAGCTTCTATAGGCACGAACATCAAGACATAATCTGGAGCATTGATTCCGTAGAGGTCGGTGTAACGTTTATCGCTTAACTCTTTAATATGTTTTCGAATACTTGCTACATGCTTTTTTAAATTTGTTTCTTTTAACTCCTCGTTTTCCGCAGAATAATATCCTTCATACGCAGTTAATGAAACTTTAGAATCTACAATTAAATGTTTGTTATCTGGAAGGTTGATGATGCAATCTGGTTTTTTTAAATTTCCATCTTCGTCGCGGTAACCTCCTTGAATTGTATAATGAACACCGTTGTGTAATCCTGCTTTTTCCAAAATAATTTCTAGCTGAACTTCACCCCAGTCTCCCTGAGCTTTACTATCTCCTTTTAAGGCATTGGCAAGGTTAATTGCTTCCTTGCTCATTTGTTGATTGAGGTCTTTTAAACCTTCTAATTGTTGCTTTAAAGCCGAGTGCATTCCGATACTTTCTTTTTGTGAAAACTCTACTTTCTTTTCAAAAGATTCTATTTTTTTCTGAAGTGGATTCAATAATAAATCTAAATTCTCTCGGTTTTGTTTGGTGAATTTTTCCGATTTTTCTTCAAGAATTCTATTGGCAAGATTTTCAAATTCTTTGGTGAATTTTTAATTTAATTTTTCAACTTCTGCTTTTTGTTCTTGAAGTCTTTTATTTATATTTTGAAGCTCGGAAGTTCTTTTGGTGAGTTCAAGGTTCAAGCCTTCTTTTTCGTTTCGAAGTTCTTCTTTATCTAGATTTGAAACTTGTAAATGTTCTTCAATTTTACTTAGTTCTTCTTTGGAATGTATAAGATTTGCTTCGAGTTTTCCTGTTTCAGATTTTTGTTTTAATCCTGCGATTCGGCTACCAATAAATGCACCTACAAACCCTGTGATGATTGCGATTAGTATAAAAATAAAAGTTTCAGACATTTTGTGAAATAATATTAGAAATGATAAAAATAGAATTTATAAAGGTAAGGATTGTAATTTAATATTTCAATACAAATCGTTTCATTTCGTAATCAAAATGAATCATTTCATCAGGAAAAAGATTAGAAAAGCACCCTTGCTTAATTAAATTATCCGGACTGTCAAAAACACTTTTTCCGAAGTCATCACAATCATTTTATCAGATAATTGAATCGCCAAATCAATTTCATGAGTAGAAAATAAAATGGTTTTCTTGCTTTTAATTGTTAGCTCTTTAAGTAATTTTAAAATACTTGCTCTGTGGTATAAATCTAAATGTGTAGTTGGTTCATCTAATAAAATCAGTGGAGTGTCTTGTGTCAAAGCTCTGGCAATCATTACTTTTTGAAGCTGACCATCACTGAGTTCAAAACATTTTTGATGTTTTAATGCTTCAATTCCAGTTGCCTGAATGGCTTTGTTTATGATGTCTAAATCACTTTCAGAAAGACTCCCAATCCAATTGGTATAGGGATGTCTGCCTAGAGAAACCAATTCCAAAACCGATAAATTGGCAGATGCAGGAGCTTCGGTTAAAACGATACTCAGCTCGTTTGCTAGTTCTAAAGGAGAAAGATTTTCTAAGTCGTTTTCGTTAATAAAAACACTTCCTTTTAAACTGGGTTGCATTGAAGCTAGTGTTCTCAATAATGTTGATTTTCCAATTCCGTTGGTACCAACCAAGCCGATTAATTCTCCTTTGTTAATTGAAAAGTTAATGCTTTCAGAAATAGAAACCGTTTTCTTTTTAGAAGTATAACCAATGATAATATTCTTTGCTTTTAAAACGATATGTTTATTTTCTGAATTCATTTAGAACAATAACTTTCGTTTCCTAACCAACAACCAAATAACAACTGGCGCTCCAATTAACGAAGTAATCGCATTTATTGGTAAAGTGAATTCTGTAAATGGCAACTGAGCCACCGTATCGCAAACTAGCATTAATATAGCACCACTTATTAAAACAGCAGGTAACAAAATTAGATGATTAGAAGTAGTAAAATACTGCCGAGTTAAATGCGGAACTGCCAAACCTACAAAGGCAATTGGTCCTGCAAAAGCAGTGATACTTCCCGCCAGTAAACTTGTTGCTAAAATAATAAATAAGGTTGTTTTTTTAATATTAATTCCCATACTCTTCGCGTAATTTTCTCCTAATAATAATGCGTTAAGAGGTTTAATGGAAATAAAACTTAATCCCAATCCTAAAAATACACAAAGCGTTAAAATTAAAATTCCTTGCCAAGATACATTACCTAAAGTCCCGAAACTCCAAAATACAAATTGTTGTAATTGTTCGGCATTACTAAAGTAGGATAAGACTGAAACTATTGCAGCAGTTACACTTCCGAACATCAATCCGATGATGAGTAAAGTCATCGTGTCTTTTACTTTAAACGAAACCGATAAAACCGCCAGCAACACTAAAAAACTCCCTAAAGCAGAAGCGATCACTAAACTCCAAGAACTTAGTAATAATCCGCCTAAAGCACCTCCAAAAAGTCCAGCCCCTAAAATTAAAAAAGCAACTCCTAGACTAGCGCCACTACTCAGCCCTAAAACAAATGGCCCTGCCAACGGATTCCTAAATAGCGTTTGCATTAACAATCCTGAAACTGCCAATCCACCACCAGCTAAAATTGCGGTAATTGCTTTTGGTAAACGGTAATCTTGTATGATAAATTCCCAAGAAGATTTTGAAGATTCTCCTCCAAAAAGTGCAGATAAAGTTTCGTTAAATGGTATTGATACAGAACCCAAACCAATATTTATAAAAAACGCTATTGCCAATAATAGCAACAGAATAATAAAATGTAGTTTGTATGATTTTTGGGTTTCCAACAGCTAATATGAGTTTTTTTCTTTAAGATTCTTCAAAGTTACACAAAGTTTTAATTAGGAAAAGCTCATTATATTTAATAAAATAATATTGCACATCTTTGTCACTCTGGGTTTGACCCAGAATATATTTTAAATCAGTTTGGGTCCTCAGTCGAGCACATGATGACAAAAGCAATTTTCATCATAATATTTTTAATGATGATATTTGAAAACTGATTTTCAGTCATATTTAAATGATTAAGCTTTGTGCTTCTCCGTGCTCTTTGTGTAATAGTTCTTTTACTCCAGTTTATTAAAAAAGAACAATTCGTGTTCAAGCAATAATTCCGGGTGCAAAATTTTAATAAGATCTTTTAAAACAATATCGGGTCGGTTGGGAGCTAATTCAAAATACAAAAGACCACCAGTTTCTCCCACTTTATTTGTAAAACTATACACTTTATTATTTTTAAAAGCATCAAATTGTTCATAGACCAAATGCGCTTCTTTCATTTGTTGTAATGAAGTGAAATAACTAGGGCCAATCCATATTTGTGCCTGTTCTCCTTTGTCTAAAACAGCTTCTAAATTAAGAGAATTACTTCCAGTTCCTTCAGAATCTTTCCAAAGATAATCACCATTGGCATCAGCAATAAACTGTGCTGCCCAACTTTTTCCCTGTGGTAAATACCAAACATCTTTATACATCGCTCCACTTAATACTGTTGGGGTTGTTTTAGAAGTTAGGGCTATTTCTTTAGCTTTTTGATATTCGTTTTTTATTTTGGTAAATAACTTATTTGCTTCTTTCTCTTTGTTGTAAAATGCAGCAAAAAACTTAATCCATTCTGCTTTCCCAAGTGGAGTGGTTTCTGTCCAATCACCATTATAAACTACAGGAATCCCTGTTTTTTTAATGGTGTTTAATGTTTTGTTATTTCCGTCAACTGCAAAACCTACTACTAAATCGGGACTGATTTCAATCAAAACTTCGGTGTTGATATCTTCATTTTTACCCAATTCGGTAATTTTTCCTTTCTTGATTCTTTTTCTAGTTTCAGTAGATGAAATATAATCTAAATTTGGAAAGCCAATAAGTGATTTTCCAACACCTAACATTTCTAAGGAAGGAATATGCGTAGTAGAAGTTACCACAATTTTATCAATCGGAATGTTGATAATGGCATCATAATTCTCTGGGTTTTCTAATTTGAAACCTTTTTCAGTTAACGCATACGTAAATTCTTTTTTGGCTTCTGGCCAAGCGTTTTTTAATGTGATGACTTTATAGCCTTCATAGTAGGAAATATCAAATCCTTTGGCGAATTCTATTGTTGAATTTTGACTTGTCTTTTCAGAAAGTTTCTCTTCTTTAACTTTTTCATTACAAGAAAATAGAGAAGTTAATATGAATAAGAAGAATAATTTTTTTGTCATTTTTTAAATTGTTTTACCGAAAGGTTTACAAAGAAGGCACAAAGCTACATAAAGAATTTTAATAAAATAATCGTTAGTGAATTGAATGAGTAATTAAATAAAAGGTTATTTTTGCAATGAATTTTGGTGAGTGATGTTTGTTGAGTTGAAGTCGGAGATTAGTTCTCGACTGCGCTCGAACAGACAAACTCTTAAAAGGGAATTCGGTTAAAATCCGAAGCTGTTCCCGCAACTGTATGTCATCCTGAATTTAATTCAGGACCTTTTAATTCTTAACCACTGCTCATTAATCGAGTGGGAAGGTAGTAAAAGACAAGCCAGGAGACCTGCCTAAATTCATAATTTAATCATCGAGCTTTCGGGATAAAAGCAAATGAATATGGAGCGAGTTTACCTTTATTTATTACTTTTTATTTGTGCTACACCAATGTATGCGCAGTTGGATTCTATTCAGAAATTGGAAGAGGTGTTACTCATCGATTCCAAATTAGATGACTATTCTGATGGCTATCAATTAACTTCAATTTCAGATACATTAATTGAAAGAAACAAAGCTTCCTTAACCGATGTGCTTCGTTTTAATTCCGCTATTTATTTTAAAGAAAATGGCTACGGAATGGTTTCGTCTCCATCATTTAGAGGAACAAATGCCTCACAAACAGCGGTAATTTGGAATGGAATCAATATCAATTCCAACCTAAATGGACAAACGGATTTTAACACGATTTCACCCAATTCGGTTTCAGATATTGTTATCAGAAGTGGAGGAGGAAGCAGCCAATATGGAAGTGGAGCTGTTGGTGGAAGCATTCATTTAAACAATCGAATTTCATTTAAGAAACAAAAAGAGAATGCGCTACGATTGGGCTATGGGAGTTTTTCAACTTTGGAAGGAAGCTTTAAAACGAAACAGTCCAATAAAAAATATTATGTTGATTTGGGAGTTGATTTTATAGATTCTAAAAACGATTACGAATACATCAATTTGGAACAGAAAAATGAAAACGGTGAGTTTTCTCGTTTTAATGTTTCAGCAAATACGGGTTTAAAACTAAAAAAGGGTTCGCTAAGTTGGAATACCAATTATTTTTTAAGTAACCGAAATTTTTCAGGAAGCATCACTGCGCCGTCCGATGATCATTATAAAGATGTTACCACTCGTAATTTAGTGAGTTGGAAAACTCTTAAAAACAAATGGGCTTCTACCTTAAAAACAGCGCATCTTTTGGAGCGTTATCGTTATTATCCTAACAAAGAAAAGGAGCTTTATTTTGAAGGGAAATCAAATACCTATTTAGGTGATTATTTATTGGAATACGAATTGCTTTCCAACTTAAAAGTGAGTTCTGTAATTAATTATACCTACATAAAAGCAGAAGGGAATAACACTGGAAACAACGATCGAAACACATTAGCAGCCATTTTTCTTCTAAAACATCAAGTAAGCAAGAAACTAAGTTATAGTATTAATTTACGTCAGGAATTTTTGAATGATTTTGAGAATCCTTTTCTATTTTCAGTTGATGCAAAATACCAACTAAT
The DNA here is from genome assembly GCA_024280145.1 of Bacteroidota bacterium. Lineage (GTDB taxonomy): Bacteria > Bacteroidota > Bacteroidia > Flavobacteriales > Flavobacteriaceae > Marifrigoribacter. Next base: position 2,471 of record JAJRQR010000074.1, on the reverse strand, counting down.
TTCTTGGTATTCCTTAAAGTTAAACGCTTCCAAAAACTTTAGAGTTCCAACGTTTAACGATTTATTTTGGGATGCCGGAGGAAACGAAAATTTGCAGCCTGAAACTTCTTATCAAGGAGAAATCGGGAATGTGTTTCATTGGAAAAGCCTTCAGTTTAAATTAAATGGTTTTTACATTACTTCCAAAGATTTAATAAAATGGCAACCTTCAGGAAGTGGTTTGTGGATGCCTGTAAATATTTCAGAAAGTGAGAATTATGGTCTGGAATTTTCAGGAATTTATTCAAGGAAGTTTAAAAGTCATCTACTTAGTGTTTCTGGAAATTACGCTTATACTTCGGCAATTGATAAAGAGAAAGACAAACAATTAATCTATGTTCCGTATCATAAAGTAACGGGATTGTTATCCTATAATTTCAAAAGATTTTCCGCTTATTATCAGTTTTTATTTAATGGAGAAGTTTTTACAACAACCGATAATGTTGGAATTTTAGATGCGTATTCCATTTCAAATATCGGACTTGAATATGAAATTAAACGTCAACCACTTCCTATTAAAATAGGAATTAAAATCAATAACATTTTCAATAAATATTATGAGAATGTTGCTTACAGGCCAATGCCTAACAGAAATTTTCAAACCTTTATAAACTTTAAATTTTAAACAAAAAATGAAACTATTAAAAAGAATTATTTATTTATTTATTGCCACATTAATATTATCATCTTGTAGCAGCGATGATGATGATATAATTATCGTTGACCCACTAGGAGATTATGAATTTGGCTTTTTTGTAACCAACGAAGGACCTTTTGGAACAGGTACTGGAACAGTTTCTTTTATTTCAGAAGATTTTTCGAATGTTGATCATACTATTTTTAACGATGTAAATGCTACGGATCTTGGAAACATTGTTCAGTCAATGGGTTTTGCCAATAGTAGCGCTTATATTGTAGTAAACAACTCTAATAGTATTGAAATAGTAAATCGCTATACTTTTGAAAGCTTTGCAACTATTTCTGTGGGATTAAACAATCCAAGATATTTTGTAGCAGATGGTGATACGGGTTATGTGAGTAATTGGGGAGATCCATTTGATAATAACGATGATTTTATTGCGGTGATAGATTTGACAAACAACGTAATTACTTCGACAATTCCTGTTGCATTTGGACCAGAAAAATTAATGATTGTCCGTGATAATTTGTATGTTGCTCATCAAGGAGGCTATGGTCAGAACTCTATTCTTTCAGTAATTAATACAAATGCGAATTCGTTTATCACTACTATTCAAGTGGGAGATGTGCCCAATTCAATGGTTTTAAATGAAGGAGATTTATGGGTGCTTTGTGGTGGAAATCCTGATTATACAGGTAATGAAACCAACGGAAGGTTAGTGAAAATTAATACTGAAACAAATAGTGTTTCACAAGCTTTTGATTTTGGAGCAACCGAACATCCAAATAATTTAACAATCGATAGTTCTTCTTTAATCTATGGATTAAATGCTGCCGTTTATAGCAAAGAAGAATCTAGTACTGAGTTACCAACCACAAGTATAATTTCAGGCTTCTTTTATTCAATGACTGTAAATGAAGGAAAATTATACGCAACTGATGCTGGAGATTTTGCAAGTAATGGAACCTTAAAGGTTTTTGACCTTACTACCAATTCAGAAATTGAAAGTATTGAAGTAGGTATCATCCCTGGAGGAGTTTATTTTAATAACTAGACCATTTTATTGAAAAAAAATGTTTTATGGAAGGCATCCTGTGGAAATGGGATGTCTTTTTTAGTTTTTTGTAACACTCTTACAAAATCTGTGTAAGTTTAAAATTGATCATTCTGTTATTCAATTTCGAATGAGTTATTGATACAAAACATATCTTGGAGGTTTTAGCCCATTTAATCGCAAATAAACTAACATTTGTGCTCTGTGATGGGTTATATGGTCTGTTAGTAGCATAAATATTTGCCGCTTTGTTCTATTTAACCCTAAATAGTCCAGTCTATCATTAAATTTAGTGGTATCAAATTCAGTGATTAATTTTATCGTTTCATTAAATGTTTTATCAATTGTTGCAATCATCTCCTTTTTAGATTTATTGTCTACTTTAAGTTCTGTGTCTGTATCCCAATCTCTTGCTTTACGTCCACCTAATAAAGTTTGACTATGCCAATCCATTGCCCAAGAAATATGCATTAAATTTTCCGCAAAACTCATGGAATCTGGCGATGCTTTAAAATCATATTTGTCTTCTGGCATTTCCTCTGCAACAAGAATCAAATATTTTCGAGAATTTTCTAATCGTTCTAAATAATCCTTTATATAATCACTTTGTTGTGCAAGTATTGGCGAAGTAAATGAAGAAAAGTATATTGTCAAAGTCAGAATTAATATGTATTTCATAGTATTATATTTCGTTTACTTTTCAATTTCTGTAGAGTTTTTTTGCAATAAATGGAAACG
>JAJRQR010000073.1 GCA_024280145.1 Bacteroidota bacterium | reverse complement strand
ATTTTTTTTAATAATTTAATCTAGTTTTCTATCCCCACAAAAAAATAGATCAGTATATAATTAACTTTATCTACTCCAAATATACTATTAGATTGCCCTTAATACAATGCGTATATACACGTATTTTTTAGAAATTAACCACGATTAATAGCGATTATTGAAGATAAAGTGTGTTTTTTTACTATTTTACGAAAAGGTGGATTCTTAAAAGGAATATCACTTTTGCATTTTTTTTCAATTGATTTATTTTTTAATAGTAAGGTTTTTTCAAATTAAGAACAACAATTAGAGCTTCCACAGCTTTCTCCTTCTTGAGTTGGAGGACAGGCAACCGTTCCAAAAGAACAAAATACACAACAATCTCCTTTGTTGGGTTTTAAAATAGTTTCGCAGCTTTTGCATTGATAAAAAAACTGACAAGCATCGGTCGGCATCGTTTCCCTTTTTTGATGTCCGCATTCTGGACAGGTAATTGTTGATTGTAATTCAATTTTCATATTAATTATCCTTAGTTGAAACGGCTTTATAGCCTGTTTCGTTAATTGCCTTTTTTATGTATTCTGTGTTGGTTTTTGTTTTATCAAATTCAATGATTGCGTTTCCGTTTGCATAGGATGCTTCCATGAAAATGATACCTTCTAATTTATTTACTGAATAATTGATGGATTGTTCACAGGCTTCACAGGTCATTCCTTCCACTTTAATTGTGATTTTTTGGATGTTCTGCTTTTCAACAAGCACCAATTGTTTTTCAGATGAAGGATAAAACACTTCTGAATAGTAAGGAAAGAGTGTCATTACAATTGCGAAAATGGTAACCAATCCCAAAAATAATTTAGATTGAAAAAAAGAAGTCTTTTCATCCTCATCGCAATCACAATCTATTTTTTTAGGTTTCAGTTTTTGATACCAAGCAAAAGCGAGAACAATAACTGTAATTGCTATTAAATAGGGACGAAAAGGCTCAATCCAAGAAAAGGAAGCTGCCATCCCAGAAGTCCCAGCTATTAGTGCTAAAACAGGAGTGATACAACAAAGTGATGCTGCTATTGCGGATACAATACTAGCGCCCAAAAAGCGGTTGTTATTTTTCATAAGCGACAGTTATGGGTTGGTTGATCAATCCTAGAACTTGATTGACAATGAGTTTGTTTTCTTCAGTAATATGATAGAAAATAGTTTGCTTTTTACGAATAGAAGCAATGATGTTTACATCTTTTAATTTTCGTAAATGTTGTGATATGGCTGGTACAGTCATTTGTAAAATATCTGCCAAATCACAAACACAAAAGGATTCTTCATTGATTAGCCAAATAAGTTTCAAACGAACATTATTACCAATTAAACCAACAATTTTACTGATGTTAGCAAACTCCAAAACATTTTCGTTTAAAGCATTTTCGTAACTAAATATCTTCAATTGATCTTTTTCTTCTCGAATACAGGAAATATTTTTCATTCTATACTGTTTCAGACGATAAAAGTAATAATTTTTATAGTAATTAAGCAAATACTTAAATAAAACTTTGTATTATAATAAAGCTTTCAAAATTTATTGCTTAAAATCATTTTAAAACGTAGATTTACAACAATGAAAAAAGAGATAAAAAGAGTAGGAGTTTTAACCAGTGGAGGAGACTCGCCAGGAATGAATGCAGCCATACGTGCTGTGGTTAGAGCTTGTGTATTCCACGAATTGGAATGTGTAGGAATTTACAGAGGTTTTGAAGGTTTAATGGAAGGCGATTTTAAAGAACTCAATGCTCGTTCGGTTAAAAATTTAATCAATCGTGGAGGTACTTTTTTAAAGTCGGCACGCTCGGCAGAATTTCGTGAAAAGGAAGGTAGAAAAATAGCTCACAATCATTTAAAAAATGCAAAAATAGATGCCTTGATTACTATTGGCGGAGATGGAACTTTTCGTGGAGCAGCAGCCTTTAGTAAAGAATTTGATTTTCCAATTATCGGACTTCCTGGCACCATTGACAACGATATAAATGGCACTGATTTTACCATTGGTTACGATACGGCATTGAATACCGTGGTGGAAGCGATTGATAAAATTAGGGACACAGCACATTCACACAATCGTTTATTTTTAGTAGAAGTAATGGGAAGAGATGCTGGCGATTTAGCATTAAACGCAGGAGTGGGAGCAGGAGCTGAAGAAATATTAATACCGGAAGAAGATTTAGGAAAAGATAAATTAGTTGAATCGCTTCGAAAAAGTAAAAAAGCAGGAAAAACATCGAGTATTATTGTGGTTTCTGAAGGCGATCAAATTGGAAAAAACATCTTTAAACTAGCCGATTATATCGAAGAAAACTTAAAAGGGTATGAGGTTAGAGTGACAGTTTTAGGGCATATCCAACGTGGAGGTTCTCCTAGTTGTTTTGATAGAGTTTTGGCAAGTAGGCTAGGCGTTTTTGCCGTTGATGCTCTAGTAAATGGAGAAAGCAACGTAATGGTTGGTATTAAAAATCACGAAGTATTATCGGTTCCTTTTTCAGAAGCTATAAAAAAAGACATTACGATTGATACAGATTTAATACGAGTTTCGGATATTGTATCGTTGTAGGTTATAGAATAGAAATGTTAGAAATTAGAATGAGAATTCAGTTTCTATTATGAAATAATAATTTTAAAAATGCTTCGGCAGAAAATAGTTATGATAAATATAGGAATAAACGGTTTTGGCCGAATAGGAAGATTAGCATTCAGAATTGCTTCTCAAAACAAAGAATTGGACGTTGTAGCCATCAACGATTTACAGGATATAGAAATGTTGGCGTATTTATTAAAATACGATTCCGTTCACGGAAAATATCCTGGAACTATTGAAGTTAACAATGGAAATTTAGTAGTTGATGGAAACATCATTAGAGTTACTTCAGAAAGAAACCCGGAAGATTTAAAATGGAATGAAGTAAATGCAGAAACCATTTTAGACTGTACAGGGATTTTTAAAGACATCGATTCTGCTTCAGCGCATTTAAAAGCAGGAGCGAAGAAGGTAGTGATTTCTGCTCCTTCAAAAACAGCACCGATGTTTGTAATGGGCGTAAACGATCAAGATGTAACTGCAGAAGATACCATCGTTTCTTGTGCTTCTTGTACGACCAATTGTTTGGCACCTTTGGCAAAAATAATAGACGATGCTGTCGGGATTGAAGAAGGATTAATGACCACCGTTCACGCAGCAACTTCAACTCAATTAACGGTTGACGGACCAAAAGGCGGCTACCGAAAAGGGCGTAGTGCTATTAATAATATTATTCCAACTTCCACAGGAGCTGCGATTGCAGTAACGAAGGTAATTCCTTCATTAAAAGGAAAATTAACCGGAATGGCATTTAGAGTTCCAACGGCAGATGTTTCAGTGGTAGATTTAACCGTAAAAACAAAACGCGCAACCAGTTTGGAGGAAATCAATTCCCTTTTTAAAGCAGCTGCAGAAGGTGCTTATAAAGGAGTGGTTCAATATGTGGAAGATGAAGTAGTTTCACAAGATTTTGTTTCAGAAACACATACTTGTAATTATGATTCTAAAGCAGGAATTGCCTTAAACGACAAATTTTTCAAACTAATTGCTTGGTATGATAATGAGTACGGATATTCAGCAAAATTGATTGATTTAGCAGTACTAGTTTCAAAAAAATAAGATGATTTTAATTGCCGATAGTGGTTCTACCAAATGCGATTGGGTGCTTTTAGACAACAAGGGTACTATTGAGCTAAGCACTACAACTTTAGGTTTAAATCCTGCTATTTTATCTTCAGAAGAGTTGCTCGGTATCCTAAATTCCAATCAGGAACTAGTGACCATTTTTTCTAAAGTAAAGACCTTAGATTTTTACGGAGCAGGTTGTGGTACAGAAATTCCCAGAAAGAATTTAGAGGACTTACTAATCGGATTATTTATAAACGCAAAAGTTACCGTTTTGGAAGATATGATGGCGGCGGTTTATTCAGTTACGACCAAACCCGCAATCGTTTGTATTTTAGGAACAGGCTCTAATAGCTGTTATTTTGATGGCGAAAAAATCCACCAAGAATTTCCGTCTTTAGGCTATGTAATTATGGACGAAGCAAGCGGAAATTACTACGGAAAACAACTACTTCAAGATTATTATTTTAACAATATGCCTTGGGAAATTGCCTTGAAGTTTAATGAAATGTTTTTGGTAAATTCAGACGAAGTAAAACAGAATTTATATAAAAAGCCAAACCCCAATGCCTATTTAGCTTCCTATGCAAAGTTTATTTTTGAAACGATAGATCAAGATTTTTACTTTTATAATTTACTAAAAGTCGGAATTTCAAAATTCATTAAAAATCATATTTTGTGTTTTTATGAAGCTAAAAATTTACCCATTCATTTTATAGGAAGCATTGCATATTTTTCAAAAGAGGTATTAAAAGAAAGTCTTGAAGAACATCAATTAGAACTCGGTAACATCATCCAAAAACCGAT
>JAJRQR010000072.1 GCA_024280145.1 Bacteroidota bacterium | reverse complement strand
TATTAAAAATTATTATAAATAAATAGTGCTAAATTCATTTATATAAATATATTTACGCAATATTACTACCAAATAAAAAATATTACGTATGAAGATTATAGATGAAGCTTTAGAGTTTGAAACCAGAAAACTATCTTTTCAAACTACCAGCGATCGAATTATTGCTTCTAGAAAGGTGAAATCACTTATTTTAGGCATTAACGAAATCTATAAAGAGAATCAAGATCCAGAATTAATGGATTTAATGAAACGTCTAACTGTTATTAAAAAGAAAATTGAAGTTAGATTAAAAGGGCGTTCTCAAAGTTAATTACCCTATTTATTTGTTTCTTTTAAAAAGGAAATAGATTTTTCTACCACTTTTTGTAAATCATTAGGAAGTTTATTTTCTTCCCAAGGATGTTTTGTTCCAAAAGAATGATCTCCGTTTTCAATAATTAATAATTTACTATTAGGATTCCAGTTATGAAGTTGTCTACCTTCTGCTTCAACAACCGTAGGATCGGCGCTTCCTTGTACAATTAAAATAGGAGCTTTTATATTTTTAATGGCTCGTTTAATGGTAAAACGTTCTTCATTGGCTTCAAAATCCTTATAAAATTGAAATTTATGAGGCATCTGTTGTTTGGTTCTTGAATTCTCAATGTAAGTAATTCCCGTTTTCTCCCAGTTTTTAAAATGCTCCGTATTTATTAAAAACCGTTCTTTATAGTCACTTACTCCTGCCAAGGTTATCACGTTTTTAATTGTATCATTTTCTGAAGCTTTAATTAGAACGATACCACCTCCACGACTGTGTGCAATCAATGAAATGTTTCCAGGATCTATTTCATTTTCAAAGGGATTTGAAGAGGAAACAAGATTAATAATATCCTCTAAATCGTCCAATTCTTTACTTAGATTGTTTTCTGAAAACGCTTCTAAATCTGGAAAATCAATTGGATTTTCTACCGTTCCTCCGTTATGTGAAAAATTAAACTTTAAGAAGAAAAATCCTTCTAAAGCAAATTTTTCGGCAAGTAATTTCCAAGCCCCCCAATCTTTATAACCCTTATAACCGTGACAAAAAATCACGATGGGTTTTGCTTTGCCATTTTGTATGTAACTTACATCATAAACAATTGTTTTCTGGTTTTTTCTAGGTAGTAATAGGTTTTGTTCTAAGATCATTTTATACTTCTTTTTCGGTAAACGGAACTTCAATATTGCAAATTTCTAGAATTAATTTTTTTAGTTGAATAGTGTATTCATCTAAAACATCTTTAGTAATTATAACATTTCTTGGGCTTCTTCCTGGTTTCTCTTTTTTAGCAAAATTTAGGAATCCATTATTTAAATTTTTAAACGAAATAATTCCCGCTTCAGCATTTTCAAAAGGGTTTTCATTATAAATCATAAGCGAATAAGCCAGCACTTGTATTATTTTACTGTATTTATAATCTGTAGTAACTTCATCCCAGTTCACAATGTTTAAGTTGCTTTGTTCCACTCTACCAGATTTATAATCAATAATTCGAAGCGTGCCGTTAAATTCATCTACACGATCTACTTTTCCGTGGATTTTTACAGGAAAATCTAATTCGGAAATATCAAGATGAACACTTAATTTACTTTCAATTTGAAGGATTTTTATTTCATTGCCTTTTTTGAGTTCATCTATTTCAAAATAGATAAAATTTAATACAAACCGTTTAGCAACTTCAAAAATAATGAGGTTTTTTCCTTTGGAATAATCTCCACCTTTAAAGGATTTTTTAAACTGATTACTTACTTCTGAAGCGACAGAAAGCTTCATCTTTTCTAATACTTCAATAGTCAGCAACTTATCCTCTAAAGGTTCGTAAAAAGCTTCTAGGGTGTCATGAACTATGGTTCCTAATGTATTTGCTGCAACGGTTTCCTCAACTTCTTCAGCTTCTTTTATTTTGAGTATTCTTTTATAATAAAAATCCATTGGATTTCGCATATACGAAGTCAATGCTGATGGTGAAAATCCATCTTTTGAAATTTCTTTAATACGATTAATTACTTCTTCTGTTTTGTCAACGGATTTTAATTTGGACTGAATTACAGAAATTTCTGGGCTTATTATGCTTTTTTCAATGGTATGATTTGGAAGTCTTTCATATTCAATTTGTGATATAAATCGACTCTTTTCGCCTGTGCTTAAACCATCGGAAAAATTATTATAAAGCAATGTTATATTTTTTGCTCGGTGTAATAATCTATAAAAATGATAGGTATAAATAGCGTCTTTTTCGGTATAAGTAGGTAATTTATATTGTTGTTTTAAATCGTAAGTGATAAATGAATTGTTTGATTTCCCTGAAGGAAATACACCTTCATTCACCGAAGCAATTATAACATTTTCAAAGTCTAAAACTCGAGATTCTAAAACTCCCATAATTTGTAAACCATTATAAGCATCTCCTTTAAAATCAATAGTTGTAGTGGCAATTAATTCTGAATATAAAGTATGTACGGTATTGACAGAATTTAAATATTCAAAAGAGTTGTTTAAGTTTTCAATGGAGGTAAATACCTTTTGTAATTGATGAATTACAACTTTATCAATGGCATTTGATTCTTTGATTACTCTTAATTTTTGAATTAGTTTTAAAACGGAATCAATGGCAATGGAGCTATTATCTTTCCAGTTATCAAACATTAATTGAACGACTGATTTATCCTTTGAATTTGCTAATTCAGCTATTTCAAAAAGAGTAAGATAAGTTAAATTCTGATTTGATATCTGACTAATAATTACACTTGTATCTTCTAATAATTTTGAAGCTAATGGGTGGTTAAGTAGAGCTAGTACAGGTTTAAAATAAAAAGCCTCATTTGTTGATTGATGAAGCATTAAAAGCTGGTTGAAAAATACCACAGAAGGGAATGATTTTAAAGCAACTCCCATTGTAATATTTACATTTGTTATGTTTGTAGGAAGTGATTCTAATAAAGGATGTAAAAGGTTTTCATCTGCTAATACAATCGCCGTATTTGCTAATTCTTGACTTGAAAGTTTAGATAGTTTTTCTCCAATATACTTTACTTGACCAATATTTTTTTGAACTTCAAGAACTGCAATATTTTTTTCTGCTGTGTAATTATTTGAAATAAATTCAGGAGAATTGTTTTCAAAATAACTCCATTCCGAAATATATTTATTTATAAAATAAGAAGCACTGTGTTTTTTGTCATTATAAAAATGGGAATCTATATCCCAATAAACTTTTGTGTTTCCTGTTTCTAATAATTCTTGAATAATGGATTGCTCCGAATTATTTAATGCATTAAAACCTATAAAATTATGAGGGTCATTTCCTTTTTTTACTTTATAGTGCTCTATGTTTTTTGTTGCTTCTCGGTAAACTAACCCTTGATAACCAAGATTATCTTTAAGCAACTCCGTTTGTAAAGCTTCATAAAACTCAAAAAGACTATTCCAAAACTTTAAATAATTTTCAATTAATTCTGATTTTTCATCTTTTAAGTACCAGTGATTAATATCTTGAATACTGCTCAAATAATTAAAAAATTGTTTTGGTTGAATAAGGTACCGATCAATTTCATTAAAATCATTTAATAATGTTGAAGCCCAAGTTGAATAAATATCAAAGCTGTCTTTTTCTTGATCTGGGGCGATTTTTAAATATATTTTATAGCTTTTAAAAAGAAGCTCAGTTGGGTTAATAATTGTAATACCTGAAAGTTCTTCTACAAACTCTTCGATACTAATTATTTTTGGGGCAAATAATGTTTTAGTTATTGTTTTTTTTAGGATATTTAATAAGAAGCCACCAGCTCGTTTACTTGGTAGTATAAATGTTGAAGAAGAAATATCAACATTAGATTTTATTATTTTGGATACTGTTTCTTCAAGGAAAGTTTGCATTCTATAAAAATAAAAAACGTCCCGATAATATCGGGACGTTTTGATAAAAAATATTATTTATTATTTAATAATACTAGTTTTTGTTAAGAGAGATTTCAACTCTACGGTTGTTAGCTCTACCTGCTCTAGTTTTATTTGTATCTAGAGGTCTATCTTCACCAAATCCTTGATGAGTTAATCTACCATCAGCAATACCATGAGATTCTAAGTAGTTTAATACAGACTCAGCTCTTTCACCAGATAACTTCATGTTTAGTTTATCACTACCAACACTATCAGTATGTCCTTCTATTAGGAATTTAGCATTAGGGTATTCTTTCATAATACCTATAATATCATTTAATACACTAGCTGACTGCTCTTTGATTGTTGCTTTACCAGTATCAAATAAGATAGTCTTAGCATAAGAATTTAATGCTTTTCTTACTGCTTCTGTTACTTCAGGACAACCGTTGTTAGCAACAGTACCTGGAAGGTCTGGACATAAATCATCTTTGTCTGGAACACTGTCACCATCTCTATCTGGCCAAGGACATCCGTTATTTTCTTTTGGACCTGGAACAGTAGGACATTCGTCATCTGGATCAGCAATTCCATCACCGTCAGTATCAGGACAACCGTTAAATTCTTTTGGACCAGGAATAGTTGGACAAGCATCTAAGTGATCAGCAATTCCATCACCGTCAGTATCAGGACAACCATTAAATTCTGGTAAACCTGGAGTGTTAGGACATTCATCATTTCTATCTTCGATTCCATCACCATCTGTATCAGGACAACCGTTAAATTCTGGTAAACCTGGAGTTTCAGGACATTCATCTTCAAAATCGTAGATTCCGTCACCGTCTGTATCTTTTCCTCCAAATTTGAATTTAATACCTCCCGTATGTTGGAAGTGAGTTGCACCATAGTTATCTTCAAATGAGTGCTTATAAGTTGATTGGAATGTGAAAGCTAAATTTTCAGCTACCCAAAAATCAACTCCTAAAAGTCCATTTGCAGTTCCAAAACCTAAATCATCAATCCAAGTATAACCACCACCAATACCAATGTACGGAGCAAACCAACTGTCATTTAATAATTCTCTGAAACTGTATTTAATTTCACCATCAGCAGCTATATAAGATAAATCTCTTACATCAGAATCACCAACTTTTTTAATGTTGTTTAGTGTTCCTGTAATTGCAAAAGTAAATCCACTACCTACATATCTTCCTAATTTAATTTCAGAAACAGAAGGAATCATGTTCCAATGATCTTTTAAATTAAAGTATTCATTAAAGATCTCTCCTTTTGTGTTAGCAGGAAATCTTCCGTTGTCGTTAATCGCTATTGGATAAAAATCCACGGCTTTTACACCAAGTTCAATTGCCCAAGGATTGCTCTTGTCCTGTGCATTAGATACGCCAACTCCTACTACAAAGAGTACGGCTACCAATAAAATGTTTAGATGTTTCATATTCGATTGTTTAATTTTTAAGTGTTATTAATGGCAAAAGTAAGTTGTTAAATTTTATTAACAAAAACAAATCTATTAAATTTTTTTAGAATTCCCTGTTTTTATTACTAAAATTAAGCTTTTTACTGTTAAATTATATTTAATCTCTTTCCAATTTTAACAAATGCAGCGATTGCTTTGTCTAAATGATTAACGTCATGTGCGGCTGATAATTGTACTCGTATCCGAGCTTTTTCTTTTGGTACCACTGGAAAAAAGAAGCCTATCACGTAAATTCCCTCTTCCAAGAGCATGTCTGCCATCGTTTGAGAAAGCTTTGCATCATATAACATCACAGGAACAATTGCAGAATCTCCATCTACAATATCAAATCCAGCTTCTTGCATTCCTTTTTTAAAATAATTAGTGTTTTCTTCTAATTTATCTCTTAATGTGGTATCATTTGATAACATTTCGAATACCTTAATAGATGCACCCACAATTGCTGGAGCTAAAGAGTTCGAAAATAGATAAGGTCTAGAACGTTGTCTTAATATTTCAATTATTTCTTTTTTACCAGTGGTATAACCTCCCATAGCCCCTCCTAAAGCTTTTCCTAAAGTTCCTGTAATGATATCTATTCTTCCCATTACTCCTTTATCTTCAAGAGTTCCTCTTCCGGTTTCTCCTATAAATCCTGCAGCATGACATTCATCTATCATTACCAAAGCATCGTATTTATCTGCTAAATCACAAATTTTATCCAAAGAAGCAACAATGCCATCCATTGAAAATACACCATCTGTAACAATTATTTTAAAACGTGCACCATTTTCATTAGCAGCAATTAATTGTTTTTCTAAATCTGCCATATTACTATTTTCATAACGATAACGAGCAGCTTTACATAAACGAACTCCATCAATGATGGAAGCATGATTTAAAGAATCTGAAATAATAGCATCCTCCTTTGTTAATAAAGGTTCAAAAACACCTCCATTAGCATCAAAAGCAGCTGCATATAATATAGTGTCTTCAGTTTGGTAGAAATCGGCAATTTTTTCTTCTAATTTTTTATGAATATCTTGGGTTCCACAAATAAACCGAACCGATGACATTCCAAAACCGTGAGAATCCATCGCATCTTTTGCGGCTTGAATAACTTCTGGATGATCCGAAAGTCCTAAATAATTGTTTGCGCAAAAATTGATAACTTCCTCTCCTGTCGAAATTTTAATCACTGCACCTTGTGGCGAAGTAATAATTCGTTCCTTTTTATAAAGCCCATTGTCTTTTATTTCTTGAATTTCTGTTGCTAAATGCTCTTTTATTGATCCGTACATACTAGGTGTGTTTTAATTCCGAATTATCGGTGCAAAATTAAACTTTATTTATTACAATTCCTTCTGAAGTAGTATAGATTAGTGTTTTTTCTGAAATAGAATAACCCATTTCCGACAATGCTTTTCCGTAGGAATTTAGTTGTTTTTCATGTTTTTTATTGAAACTTCCTGTTTTATAATCTATTACAGAAACCGAATTATTTTCATAAAAATTCAAACGGTCTGGTATTAGTATCACTCCCTCTGAAGTAATAATTTTCCGTTCCATAATCACATTTTCCGAAGGGTTAAAATAGCGTTTTAACTCTGAATGATTTACAATAGAAGTAACCGTCCTTTTCAATTCTTCTTTCTCATCTGAATTTAAATCTGAACGATTCTCTACTTCTTCAAAAACAGAAACCAAATCGTTGGTAGATTTAATTTTTTCCATCGTATCATGTAATAAGGTACCCGAGCTTATCGCTTTTTCTGCTTCCGTATTCCATAAGGAAGCTTCTTTTGTTGCGACATATAATTGGTGATCTTCTGGCGGACTTGAATAATAATAAGGACTCAAGGTTTTTGTTCTTGCAGGTGTCTTTTTATTTGAATTATTCTGAAATTTACCGATTTCAAACACTTCTTGCGTATCATTCCAAAGTCCTTTTAGTCTTAAAAATTCACTAAAAAACTGATTGTAATTTTTAATCCCATCTTCTTTAACTACCGAAGGACTTTTCGATATAATATAAAGTTGTTGCTCTGCTCTGGTTAATGTTACATACAAAAGGTTGATGTTGTCCAATTCTAAAATACTTCGTTGTGAATGATAAATTTCTTCTCCTTTTTACCATATTCTTTTATGCTACCAAGCGAACTGTAAATAAGTGTTTCGTCAAAATTAACTCCTTCTTCATTTACAGGAAACCAATTTTTTGGGAAACGGTCATCGTAAACATCTAAATCTGCATAAGGAAAAATTACCACCGGAAACTCCAATCCTTTTGCTCTGTGAATCGTCATTAATTGTACGCCATTTACTTCCTCACTTACAGGAATACTCACTTTGTCTTTCTGAAGCTCCCCCTCTTCCAAAAAAGATATTTTACTAGAAGTTGGTTTTTGCTGAAACTCATAAACCAAATCCATCAATCCATATAAATAAGCGTCTGAAACTTTATTTAATTGAAAAGTCCGAATACAATACTCAAGGCAATTGTATAAAGATTGGGAATGCATTTGGGTAAATGAAAAATTAAATGTTTCAAATAAGTACTTGGTAAAATCTTCCTCCTTTATTAAGGATGAAAAGTAGCTGTGTTTCTCTTTTTTAATGGAAAGGAAATCGTATAAAAATTCTAAAAATAAAATTTTAACCTCATCGTTATTCGGAAACAAACTCAAGCTTAAACAATTTATTAAAAACCGAACCAAAGGAGAATGTTCCAACAAAAGAGTTTCTGAAGAAACTACCGTTATTCCATTTTCTTGAAGGGAAATTCCCAATAAAATTCCATCCTTTTTTTTACGTGTTAAAATACAAATATCTTTTTCTTGAAAGCCGTTTTTTAATAAATGGCTAATGGTTTCTAAAACTTTTTCAGCATATATTTCGTGTGCATCTTCAACCCTTTTATAATCTAAAAAGTCAAATTTTATATACCCTCCTTCTTTTGTAGTGTGATTTTGTTGATTTCCTTTTTTGTATAATTCTGCATGTTCAGAATTGCTAAAGTGAGTAGATACAAACGTAAAAAAATCATTATTAAAATCGATTATTTCTTTTTTTGAACGATAATTTACAGGAAGATTAAACACTTTTTTTTCAACTGGAAACGGATTTTCATCATTACACAAATCTATAAATTGTTCAGGAAGTCCGCCTCGCCAACGATAAATAGATTGTTTTGCATCACCCACTAACATAAGGCTTCCTTTGTTTTTATCTGTATATTCTTGACTTACAGAATTTTCGATTAATGGTTTTAAGTTTTCCCATTGAAGAAGTGAAGTGTCTTGGAATTCATCAATAAAAAAATGCCGATAACGTTCTCCCATTCGTTCATAAATAAAAGGAGTGGGTTGGTTTTTAATTTCGGAATTTATCAAATGATTAAATTCTGAAATTGGTAGTATATTTTGATCTATTTTTATATCTTCTATTTGTTGGTTTACAGAATTGAGTACCGAAAGAGGCGTAATACTTTTTAAAAAGGCTTTTATAAGTAATTCTTCGTAAGCTAGTTTTTTTGTCTCCTTAAAATTTATTTCAAACTGTGGTGCAAGTTCGTCTATTGTTGCCGCAATATGTGGTGATTTTTTTAAAGTTCCACCCGTATATAAAGGCAGATCTCCAATGGCTAGTTGCCATTTATTATTGAATTTAATATCAAATTTTCCGTTGGCTAAATTCTGAAAATGCTTTGGAAAATAACTTCCACTAAAATCTTTAAATTCCAACCCTGCTTCTTCAATTAACTGAAGTGTTTCATTTGCAATCTCTTTTATTTTTTCAACGTGATTTTTATGTTTTTTTGAAAAGTGATTTTTAAATACCGCAAAATCATCAAATCTTTTCTTTTTTAATTTTTTAAAATGTTTTGCGTCATTTTCATTAAAAATTAATTCGGATGCTTTTGCAATGTCTTTTGAAATATCCCAAGATTTATCATCATCTGTTTTTTCTAGCGTATAATCTATTAATAATTTGGTGATTTTCTGGTTTTCTCCTGCTTTCGAGATTAATAAATCTACCGCTTCAGCCAATAGGTTTTTAATGTCTAAACTGACTTCAAAATTTCCTGAGAGCTTCAAATCTCTTGCAAAAGTTCGTATTAAACGGTGATTAAAACTATCAATAGTTTCCACTGAAAAACTAGAATAATTATGTAATAAATGAGTAATTATTTTACTGGATTTTAACTGAATTTCCTTCAACTCTAAACCTGTTTCAGAAGCAATTGCAAGTGCCATATCTGATGGGTTTTCAACAAAATCCATTTCAGAAAAAGAAATTAAACCTTCAATAATTCGCTGTTTCATTTCAGCAACCGCTTTGTTGGTAAAAGTGATGGCAAGAATGTATTTGTAGTAACCTTCTTGTTTAGATATTAAAAGGATTTTAAGATATTCCTTTACCAATGTAAAAGTTTTTCCGCTTCCTGCAGCGGCATCGTAAATGGAAAATGGATGATAATTATTCAAGTAAAAGCTTTTTGTAAAGATAAATATTTTCAAGTGTTTCAGAATAGTATATTAGAATAATCTATAATGCTATAAGAATGAAATAACTGCAATTTCGTTTTTATTCCTATTATTATGTACTTTTGAAAAACGAAAATTATTAATCAATAAAACAGATATATTATGTCATTTACTTTACCTGCTTTACCATACGCTTTTGATGCGTTAGAGCCACATATTGATGCCCGAACGATGGAAATTCACCACGGAAAACATCATCAAGGATATACAAATAACTTAAACGGTGCTATTGAAGGAACCGATTTAGAAGGAAAATCTATTGAAGCGATTTTAGAAAATTTAGATATGAATAACGGTGCTGTTAGAAATAATGGTGGCGGTTTTTATAACCACCGTCTTTTCTGGGAAGTAATGTCACCAAATGGTGGCGGAGAGCCTACAGGAGAACTAGCAACTGCTATTAATCATGCTTTTGGAAGTTTTGAAGCGTTTAAAGATGCTTTTTCTGGAGCTGCAAAAACTAGATTTGGTTCTGGTTGGGCTTGGCTTTGTGTTCATAAAGGAGGAAAAGTAGAGGTTTGTTCTACCCCTAACCAAGACAATCCATTAATGCCTGGAGTAGATTGTAACGGAACTCCAATTTTAGGATTAGATGTTTGGGAACACGCATACTACTTAAATTACCAAAACAGAAGACCAGATTACGTTAACGCATTTTTTAATGTAATTAATTGGGACGAAGTAGCTAAAAGATACGCTGCTAATAAATAACATTATATTCTTTTTTAGAATTATGAAAACCCTGCTTTATGCGGGTTTTTTTGTGTTTTAAAAAGAAGAAGAAACAAAAAGAACATCTATTTATAATAGACAATTGTTTTGTAATTTAGTTCTGAGCAAAACCCCTCAAAATATTTATATGTCAGTTACTGATTTCACCTTTGAAGAAAAAGGATATCCTATCATTAAAATTTACGAAAATTACTTTGAAATAAAAGCAATAGATTTTTGGGGGTTTAGAAAATTTGAGTATTCAGAATTAAAGGAGTTAAAAATTGTCAATCCTTTTAATAATTGGTGGTATCGCCTTTATGTTAACGCTTCTTGGGCTGGAAGAATGTATGCCCACACAGATCCAATTACTTTAAAAATCATTAAAAATAATGAAGGATCCTGGGATTATAAATTTCCAAATAAAGTACACGAAGGTTTTAAAAAAATTATTCTAGAAATTAATATGAAGATAAAAACGGTCACAATTAAAAATAAATAATAATTCCCTCACAGCTCCACAAAGAATTTGGTGCAAAATTTAAATTTATAAACAAGAGATTCTAAAGGAGAAATGAAACGGCTCCTTCATTATTTATACTTAAAATTAAGCCTTCTCCTCTCACCACCCCATATTTCGATTTTGGAGATTAATAAAGATAAATAAGCGATTCAAAAGAGGATGTAAAACGGCTCGCAATAAAAAATAGAAAGAACAAATAAGCAATAATTTAGCTCACCACCCCGATTTCGATTTTGCGCATAAAAAAAGGTAAACAAGTGTTCACCTTTTTTTGCCCCAAATCTACCATGAACTTAACCTACTTATGCTATGGTATGCTCAAATATAAACTTAAAAAATAATATAAAGGCGAGTTTTTTCCTACTTTTAGATGAACTTAAACAAAAACTCGTTAAAAAACACTGCAAAAGATGAACAGCACAATATTTTAACATTATACATAGAAATAAACTGCCATAAAATGACAAAAACTTCCAATTAATACGAAGATATGAAATATGAAATGATTAAATTTCAGCTTGTTAATACTATATAAGACTGCTCCAATGGTATAAAAAATCCCTCCAGATACCAACCAAAATAATCCTTCAGATGATAAATTAGCTAAAAGTGGTTTAATGGCAAAGACAATCATCCAGCCCATTAAAACATAAGCTATGGTGGATGCTTTTTCGTATTTACCAGTGTAAAATAACTTTAAGATAATCCCTGCGATTGCAATTCCCCAAGAAATTCCGAATAAAACCCAACCAAAAGTTCCGTTTAAAGTAACCAAAGTAAATGGTGTGTAACTACCTGCAATTAATACGTAAATAGATGCGTGATCAAATATGTTTAATCGCTTTCTTAATATTGGAGTTTTCGCATTATGAAAAACAGTGGAAGCGGTATATAAAACAATTAAACTCACACCAAAAATACTGAAGCTTACAATTCGCCATGGACTTCCGTCTGTTGCAGCTTTAAAAACTAACAAAACCAATGCAGCTATACTTAAAAGCAACCCTAAACCATGAGAATACACATTTAGCTTTTCTTCTAAAGGAGCATATGACTTTGGAGCTTTTTTAGGCTTCATGGAAAGAAGTGATTTCTTTTAGAACGTTTTTTAATTCGGTTTCTTTTTGAGTGCCTATTAAAAATTTATCTCCATCCTTTAATTCAATAGCAAGACCAATTTTTCCTTTGGTATTATATACCGTTCCGTAAGGTGTCCAAAATCGAACTCCCCAACCACCGACAAAACCATAGTTTACAATTTTAGCAGAACTTACCTCTTTCCATTTTACGTTTTTAGAAGCTAAAGGAAAGAATTTAAAACTAATTTCTTCGGAAGTGATTTTAGTTTTTAACTGAAGAAAATAGAAGAAAGCAATTAAAAGATATACAAATACAGAAAACACAATCAACCCAACATTAAACATTGGTTTTGATCCAAATTTTTCGCCAAGAATTAACTGTTGGTAGATTCCTTGAATAGGAAGATATCCAATACCTAATAACAAAAGCCACAGCCACCATTGTGTGAATCGCTGAGTCTCTTTGAAAAGTGTTTTCATGGTTTGCTGATGCTTTAGACCTAGCAGGTTTTAATAAGCTCGTTCGGGATTTCCTTCTACAAAATTTATATAGGCTTTGTTCACCACACGATTCCCACCAGGAGTTGGATAATCGCCTGTAAAATACCAATCACCTAAATTATCGGGACAAGCTTTATGTAAATCGTCTACCGACTGAAAGATTACTTTCACTTCAGATGTAATAGTTTCATCACTAATTATTTCAGCTACTTTATCCGAAATTTCTTCATCAGTAAATGGAGCGTATAATTCTTTTACATGATTGATTTGTTTGGTATCACATTCTCCTTCTTGTGCTTTACATTTTTTGTAAATTTCATCTACAATACCTTCCGTTCCACGATCTTTATGAAGCCCTAGTGCTGCCTGAAACGCCACTAATCCTTCCAATCGAGCCATATCAATACCATAACAATCGGGATAGCGAATTTGAGGAGCTGAAGAAACCACCACAATCTTTTTAGGGTTTAAACGGTCTAGCATTTTAAGAATACTTTTCTTTAAAGTAGTTCCACGAACAATACTATCGTCAATTATCACCAAATTATCATCTGGTCGCACAACTCCATAAGTAACATCGTAAACGTGTGCAACTAAATCATCTCGGCTACTATCCTCAGTAATAAAAGTTCGGAGTTTTACGTCTTTAATCGCAATTTTTTCGGTTCTAATTTTATGTGAAAGTATTTCCTGAAGTCGCTCGTTGGTCAGACCTTCTTTTTCTTCAAGAATTGCATCGTTTTTTTGCTTGTTTAATTCGTCCTGTGCAGCTTCTAACATTCCGTAAAAAGAAGTTTCAGCCGTATTTGGGATAAATGAAAACACGGTATTTTCGGTATCGTGATTGATGGATTTCAATACTTTCGGCATCAATAATTTTCCCAATTTTTTTCGTTCTTGATAAATTTCAGCATCAGATCCTCGAGAAAAATAAATTCGTTCAAACGAACACGATTTCTTTTCTAAAGGTTCTAAAATTTTCGAAATCTTCATAAAACCATTTTTCCGAAGCAATAATGCGTGACCAGGGTCTAGTTCTTTAACTTCTTCAAAAGGAACATTAAATACCGTTTGTATAGCAGGTCTTTCGGAAGCAACCACCACAACCTCATCATCTTTATAATAAAAAGCAGGACGAATTCCAGCGGGATCTCTCAATACAAAAGCATCACCATGACCTAATAACCCAGCCATTGCATAACCACCATCCCAATCCCTTGACGATTTCCGAAGGATTTTTGCTAAGTTTATATTTTCAACTATAAAAGGCGAAGTTTCAATTTTATTTAAGCCCTTTGCTTTGGCTTTTTTGTATAATTTACTAACTGCATCATCTAAAAAATGACCAATTTTTTCCATTATAGTGATGGTATCGGCTTTTTCTTTTGGGTGCATTCCAAGCTTTACCAGATTATTAAATAATTGCGTAGTATTGGTCATATTAAAATTACCAGCAATGATTAAATTACGATGCATCCAGTTATTCTGACGTAAAAAAGGATGAACGTGTTCTACACTATTACCACCAAAAGTTCCGTACCGAACGTGACCTAACATCAATTCTCCTAAATATGGAATGTTTTTTTTCTGTGCAACAACATCATTTTTATATTCAGGATGATTGGTAAGTTCATCGTTAATACGCTGATTAATTTGCGCAAAAATATCTTGAATAGGTTGTTGTGCATTAGACCGCACTCTGCTAATGTAACGCTCTCCAGGTTCAACATTGAGTTTTATACTTGCAAAACCAGCACCGTCTTGACCACGATTGTGCTGTTTCTCCATCATTAAATACATTTTATTGATTCCATAGAAAGCAGTACCATATTTTTTCTTGTAGAAATCTAAAGGTTTTAGAAGTCTAACTAAGGCAATACCACATTCATGTTTTAAGGCGTCACTCATAATAATGCTGAAATAAATTTATAAAAAAAGCCCTGTAAAACAGGGCGTTAATATTTATTCTAAATCGAATTGTGTTAGGCTTTTAAATTGAAGTATTCGTTGATATAATTCTTCTTTGCCTAAATCGACCATTCGTTCTGTTCCAAATTTTTCTACACAGAAAGAAGCCAATGCCGAACCGTAAATAATTGCTTTTTTAAGATTCTCAAAACTAAAGTCTCCTGTTTTTGCAAGATAGCCTGCAAATCCTCCAGCAAAAGTATCTCCTGCTCCTGTTGGATCAAACACTTCTTTTAAAGGTAATGCTGGTGCGTAAAATATTTCGTCTTCAAAAAACAATAAGGCTCCGTGTTCTCCTTTTTTAATAACAACATATTTGGGTCCCATTGTCATAATTTTTTTAGCAGCAACTACTAAAGAATATTCTCCAGTTAATTGTCTTGCTTCTTCATCATTAATAGTAATGACATCTACTTTTGCGATTACTTTCATCAAATCATCTAAAGCACTATCCATCCAAAAATTCATGGTATCCAAAATAACCAAGGAAGGTTTTTCGGTCATTTGTTCGATGACACTCATTTGTACAATTGGGTGTAAATTACCCAACATCACCACTTTTGCATCGCGGTAATTTTCTGGTACAACTGGGTTGAAATCTGCCAATACGTTTAACTCTGTCGCTAAGGTATCACGAGTGTTCATGTCATTGTGGTACTTTCCGGCCCAGAAAAATGTTTTTCCATCTTCCACCACTTCTAAGCTCGAAACATCAAGTCCTCTGTCTGATAACATCGTGATGTACTCTTTTGGAAAATCACCTCCAACAACCGATACAATTGCACCGTCAACTTCAAATTGTGCAGCGGACAATCCAATAAAGGTTGCGGCACCACCAAGGATTTTATCTGTTTTCCCGAAAGGGGTTTCAATAGCGTCAAAAGCAACGGTTCCGACTATAACAAGCTTACTCATATTTTTGGTTTAAATGAAAGGGCAAAGATAGGGTTTTGGACTGTGATTAAGCAAAAATATATTCGTAGAAATTAGTTGCAATTTTCGTTATAGTAAGTAACCATTTCTTCTAAATGTTTTCGTTTATACTTTTTGTTTTTAATTTTTGTAACTAATGATTCGCAATCACTAAAAAACTTTAGAGCATTTGTTTTAAATCTTCCATAATCTATGTTATTACCTTTTATGTATTTTGCCGTATTTTGCCCTTCTTTTATTACATAATAACTTAAACTTGTTGAATTTGAAGACATTCCCATTCCTGTTGGGGCATTAAAATTGGTTTGAGATCTCAGGTATAAAGAAACTTTTCCGCTAATAACTTCGGTCATTAAATCGCTTTTGCTTTTAGAGTATTTAATGTATTTTTTGGTAAAATTATGGCGCTCTTTTTTTCCTGTGGAAACTATTTTATCTAATTGTGAAAGCACCAAGGTTTTTTTATCACCATCTATAGTTTCAAACTTAATTTCTTTAATTTTTAAAGCGGTTTTTATACCGTACTTTTTTGTTTTGTACGTTTTTCCATTTTTAATAGTAATGGTATAAACTTGGCTTTTGTTATTACTTAATTCAACTCCTGCAATACCAAATTGCGCTTTTGTTTGAAAAGAGAAAAGGATAATTAAAATAAAAAGTAATTTTTTCATAGTTGATCTGTTTTGTTGTAAATATAATTATTGTTGATCATTTTCGTCCAAAATCGGCAGGAATTTCACCCCAAGCTTTGGTTTCCCATTTAATGATTACAGTTTTATAGCTATTATTTTTTAACCAATACTCGGCACGAGTTACCAACTCAAAAACTTTTTTGTTTTTTGAAGTTTGCTTTAGTTTGGTATTGCATTTTTTCCGTTTTACCCAAGAAATAGCAATTTTAGAATCGCTGTAAATGGCTCTATCTGAATTAATCTTCTTTAAATATGCCAATCCGTGTACCAAAGCTAAAAACTCTCCTACATTATTAGTGCCTTGTAAAAAAGGACCTTGATGAAACAGTTGTTTTTTAGTTTGAGTATCTACACCTCGATATTCCATTATTCCAGGATTTCCACTAGATGCTGCATCTACAGAAATCGTATAAAGATTGGGTTCACCTATTTTTTGCAGTTGCTCTTTGCTAAGTACTTTCTTCTTGGTGTTTTTACCTTTGTAATCCGCATATTCTCTATTATAGGCTTTTTTAGCTTCTGCAAAAGTTAAAAACGATTTGTATTGTGCACCCGAAACTCCTTTGATGGAACGTTGACATTCTTTCCAACTATCAAAAATCCCGGGAGGATTTCCGTGCCAGACTACATAATATTTCTTCTTTTTTGCCATATTAATGCCCGCGTAGGCGGGTATCTTATTATTCAGATACTAAAAGATCTTCAATCACCTTCGGAAAAAATTCATATTCCAATTCGTGAATTTTACTTGCTATCGTATCTGCGGTTTCATTTTCTGAAAGTTGAAAGCTTTTCTGAAAAATCATTGCTCCTTCATCGTAATTTTCATTTACATAATGGATGGTAATTCCTGTTTCAGCTTCTTTATTTTTTACAACAGATTCGTGTACTTTCATCCCATACATTCCTTTCCCTCCATATTTCGGTAATAATGCAGGATGAATATTAATGACTTTATTTGTGAAATGTTTCAGAATAAATTCAGGGAATTTCAATAAAAACCCAGCGAGCACAATCAAATCAGGACTTTGCTGCTTTAATATAGTTGAAATTCCTTCCGAAGAAATTAATTCTTCTTTTGTAAAACTTTTAGAGGAAACATTTAATTTTTTAGCCCTTTCTAAAACTTTAGCATCGCTTTTATTTGAAAGCACTAAGGTCACTTCAGCTAAATTATTTTTCTGAAAATACTGAATGATGTTTTGAGCATTCGTACCGCTTCCCGAAGCAAATATTACAATTCGTTTCATTAATTATTATTCATTTTAAAGGGGTTTAAACCAAAATTATTTCACAAAAGTAAACTAAATGAAGAATTGTTTATCTAAAATGTTTATTTTTAGAATCACATTTTAACATTAAAGTGTTGTTTTAAGCTAAAATATTTTATTTTTGCCAATT